>NZ_JBFRDW010000092.1:0-12628 GCF_052113985.1 Pseudoduganella sp. RAF53_2
GGCGAGTACCGCTGGCGCCTTGCGCGTGCGCTGCCGGTGCGGAACGACCAAGGCGGCGAGTACCGCTGGCGCCTTGCGCGTGCGCTGCCGGTGCGGAACGACCAAGGCGAGATCGTGCGCTGGATGGGCACGTCCACCGATATCCACGAAAGCATCGTGATGCGCGCCGCGCTGCGCAATACCCAGGAGCGCCTGGAAGCTGCGCTGACGGCTGCCGATATCGGCACCTGGACCTGGGACATTCAGGCGGACCGCGTCCATGCGGACCRCTATCTGGCAGCGATGTTCGGCATCGCGCCGGATGCTGCGGACAGCGCGCCAATCTCCGCTTATTTCAATGCCGTGCATCCGGAAGATGCCGCCGCCGTCATCGCCGGCATCGACAAATCGCTGGCATCCGGCCAGCCTTACTATGAGCGCTACCGCGTGCGCGACAGGGAAGGGCGCATGCACTACCTGCATGGCCGCGGCACTGTATTTACCGACGCGCAGGGCAAGCCGCAGCATATGTCGGGTGCCGTGGTTGACGTCACGCGCCAGCAGCTGGCGGAGGAAGCGCGCCTGATCAGCGAGTCGAAATTCCGCGCCATTGTGGAATCTGCGGTCATCGGCATCATTCAATACCGTTTCGATGGCTCGCTGATCGAGGCCAATGACGCCTTCCTGCACATGCTTGGTTATTCGCGTGAGCGTTTCGAGCGCGAAGGGCTGTCCTGGCGTTCGCTCACGCCGCCGGAATGGACGGAAGTGTCGGACCGCGCCTGRGCCAGTCTGCAGGAAACCGGCCGGATGGGGCCAATCGAAAAAGAGTATTTCCGCAGTGATGGCAGCCGTGTTCCTGTCTATGTTGGTGCGGCCAACTTCGCGGGGACGCGCAACGAAGGCATCGCCTATATCCTCGATATCAGTGAAGTGAAGAAGTCTGAAGCGGAGCTCAAGTCCAGCGAACTGACTTTCCGCACGCTGGCAGACAATATTCCGCAGCTGGCGTGGATGGCCGATGGCGACGGCTATATCTACTGGTACAACAACCGCTGGTTCGACTATACCGGCACCACGCTGGAAGAGATSCAGGGCTGGGGCTGGGCCAAGGTGCACCATCCCGATCATGTCGCGCGGGTCGTCGCGCTGTATCGCAAGAAGATCGTCGAGGATCAAACGGTGTGGGAAGATACCTTCCCCTTGCGCGGCGCGGATGGAGAGTACCGCTGGTTCCTGTCGCGCGCCTTGCCGATCCGCGACCAGTACGGAAAGGTGATCCGCTGGCTGGGCACCAATACCGACGTGACTTTGCAGCGCGAGGCGGAAGAGGCGCTGCAGCAAACCAATCAGCGCAAGGACGACTTCCTGGCCATGCTGGCGCACGAGCTACGCAATCCGCTGGCGCCGATCAGTGCGGCGGCGCAATTGCTCAAGATGGCGGCGCACAATCCGGAGTACATCCGGCGCTCCAGCGAAATCATCGACCGGCAGGTCAAGCACATGTCCAGTCTGGTGAACGATCTGATGGACGTTTCGCGTGTCACGCGCGGGCTGGTCTCGATCGACAAGGAAGAAGTAAGCGTTAGCGCCGTCGTGAGCAACGCGGTCGAGCAATYGCGCCCGCTGATCGACGGCCGCAAGCACGAGCTGGTAGTGGACATGAGCGAAGACGGCGGCATCGTACTGGGCGACGACTCGCGGCTGGTGCAGGTAGTGGTCAATTTGCTGAACAACTCGGCCAAGTACACGCCGCAGGGCGGTCGTATCGTGCTGAAGGTCGTGGTGCATGACGGCCAGGTCGAAATCAGCGTCAGCGACAACGGCATCGGCATGGACGCCAACCTGCTGCCGCATGTTTTTGAGTTGTTCACGCAGGCCGAGCGCACGCCCGACCGCAGCGAGGGCGGGCTTGGTCTGGGCCTGGCGCTGGTGAAGAGCGTAGTCTCCCTGCACAATGGCCATATCATTGCCACCAGCGAGGGACGCGGCAAGGGAAGTACCTTCACCGTCACGCTGCCCTTGCTACGCCAGGACAATCCATCAAGCGCGCGGCCGCTGCATATTCTCATGGTCGGCCGGGCAGATGAGAGCGACGCGGCGCTGCCTGCGGCGTTGCGGGCCGAGGGCCATATGGTGGCGCTGTGTCCCGATGAAGCGAGCGCCCTGGCACGAGCCGAGGAGCTGCATCCGGACGCAGTGTTGATCCGCACCGACCTGCCGGAGGTCGAAGGCTACGCCCTGGCGCGCCAGCTACGAGCCCTGCACCCGGATGAACATGCCACCTATATCGCACTGAATGACTCCGGCCAGTCGCACGACAAGGTGATCGCCCGCGACGCGGGCTTCGACCACCAGTTGGAGCGGCCGGTGGCTCTGGCTTCCCTGAAAAGAGTGCTGCCGGCGGCCTCTCAGTAGCCGACTAGTTTTTCTATTCCGCTCGGCGAAATCATCTCGTTTGTTTGCAGGCTTCCCGGTGTCCATACTGGGTTCATCGCCAACCCATCCTTGAAGGAGTTTGAAATGAAACTGCAAAACAAAATCGCGCTAATTACCGGCGGCACCTCGGGCATCGGCCTGGAGGCTGCGAAACTGTTCCGCGCTGAAGGCGCGCAAGTGATTGTGACCGGCACCAATCCGGAACGTCTCGCATCCACGGCAAAGGCCTTGGGTGGCCATGCGATGGTGCTGTCTGTTGACCTGCGCAAGCCCGCTGAGATCGAAGCAGCCGTGGAGCAGATCCGCGCCAGATTCGGCCGCATCGATATCGTGTACGCCAATGCCGGTGCAGCCACCGCCGCGCCGCTGGAAGCCATCACACCGGAGCAAATCGATGAGCAGTTTTCGCTGAATTTCTCGGGCTTGTTCTTTACGATCCAGAAGGCGGCGCCGATTGTGCCAAAGGGCGGCAGCATTGTGGTGACCACGTCCTTCCTGAATGCGGTGGGTACGCCGGGGCTGTCGATTCTGTCGGCGAGCAAGGCGGCGGTGCGTTCTCTGGTGCGCTCGATTGGCGCTGAACTGGCGCCGCGCGGCATCCGCGTGAACGCCGTCAGCCCCGGGCCGACTGCTACGCCATTCCACGGCAAACTGGGGCTGTCCGAGTCTCAGTTGTCCGAAACAGCGGATGCCATCCAGTCGCAAATTCCACTGAAACGCTTCGGCGAAGCGGGCGAAATCGCGAAAGCCGCGCTGTTCCTGGCGAGCGATGATTCCTCCTTTACCACCGGCGCGGAGCTGGTGGTGGATGGCGGCCTGTCGCAGTTCTGAGGGAGCTGCTAAGATCGATTCATGCGAGCACCGAATCATCTGAATGCACTTCGCGCCTTCGAAGCGGTCGCACGGCATCTGAGCTATGCGGCCGCGGCGGAGGAGCTGAACGTCACGCCGGCAGCGGTGGGCCATCTCATACGCGGCCTGGAGGATACGCTCGACGTGGAGCTGTTCCATCGTTCCACGTCCGGTCCTTCGCGGCTGGTGCTGACGGATGCGGCACGCGCGGTGCTGCCTTCACTGCAATCCGGCTTCGATCTGCTGTCGGAAGTGGTGGAAGAACTGAAAGCCAGCAAATCGCGTATTCCCTTTACCGTGACGGTGCCAGGCGCCTTCGCCGATAAATGGCTGCTGTGCAGGGTCGAGCGCTTCCAGCGGAAGCACCCTTATTACGACCTGCGCATCGACACCAGCAACCGCGTGGTCGACCTGACGGCGGACCGCGTGGATGTCGGCATCCGTTATGGGGCAGGGGCGTGGCCGGGCCTGGTGTCGACGTTGCTGATGCGTGATGAATTTTTCCCGGTCTGCAGCCCGGCGCTGCTGGAAGGCGAACACCCGCTCAGGCAGCCCGCCGATCTGCAGCACCACCTGCTGATACACGACGTCTCGATGCTGGCGTTTCCGTCTTTTCCAACCTGGCGCTCCTGGCTGCAAAAAGCCGGCTGCCGCAGTGAGGTCGATTGCAGCCGCGGCATACAGATCAACGACTCCGCCGCCGCGCTGCAGACGGTCATTTCGGGCAATGGCGTGGCGCTTGGCCGCAGCAGCCTGGTGGAGCGTGATCTGGCGGAGGGCCGCCTGGTGCGGCCGTTTGAAGAATCGAAGAGCTGCGAACTCGCTTACTACCTGGTGCATCGTAAGGAAAGCGAGAACGCAGCTCCGGTGGTCGCGTTTAAGGAGTGGCTGATTTCCGAAGCGACGGCTTACTGACCGCGCTGGCCATAGCTCACCGCGTAAGCCGGGAAGCGCATCGCCAGCACAGGATCGGCCGAAGGCTCGATACCGGCGGGCAGGGCGACCGGGTTGTAAAGAATCTTCTTCTGTTCGGCCACCTGGTCCGTCACCATCTTGTTCAGCGTGATGGTGCCCAGTTCAACCACCTTGTTGGCGGCGGGCCAGACGGCAGTCGGATCATTGACATTGTCGTCCTCGTTGGCAATCTGCGCCATCAGCTTGAATTTCACCGGGCCTTTGGCGACGCGCGCCGGCAGTTCTTCCATCAGATAGTTCGGCTCGGGCTTCGCACCTTCCGGCAGCGCATGTTCGCCGGCGACCGGCAGGATCTGGTAGCGGATATAGCTGCTCTTGCCTTTCGCGTTGGTGAACTTGAAGGCATTCACGCCATAGAAGGCCAGGGTACCGAAGCTTTCTGGCGCGGGACGCGGCGTGGTCACGAACTTCAGCGCAGCCGGGTGCGATCCCAGGAATTGTTCGACGGGCGTCGGCTTGGCGGCGTCCGGGCCGCTGTTGCCGATGGCGGTCAGCAGCGCGAGGAAGTCTTCAGGCGTGGCGACGGGGAAGGCGTTGGCGGAGATCGAGACGATGTCCGTGGTCACGCCACCGGCCAGCTGGAAGCGAATCGCCATGCCATGCGGGCTGGCATTGCCGTCGGCGTCGGGCAAGGTAGGCACCCCGGTGGCGTTGGAGAAGCGCACGGTGACCGGCACGGGCTTCATGAAGTGGGGCGCCTTGCTCCAGGCTTTGGCCTGTGCCGATGGGGCGAAGGTGCCGGTGACCATCACGCCCTTGGCATGATTGGCGCGGAAGCCGTTATGCGGACCGCCGGATAGTTTGTTTAATGCATCAACTAGTGCTGCAGGCAAAGGTTTTTGCTCTTCCTGAGCAATCGCACTCGACAGGCCGAACATCAGGGCAAGCACTGCGGCAGAGCGTACAGCAGAATTCATGGCCATTCCTCCTGGCAAAAAGTTGAGAGTAGTCAAGAGACTACCATCAAAATGTCAGGGCTGCTCGCAGGCCGGGGTGGTTGTCGCCGAGTTCCAACGCGCCGCCGTGAAGACGCGCGACGGCCGCAACGAGACTGAGTCCCAGACCCACGCCGGGCGTAGCGCGGCTGGCGTCGCTGCGGTAAAAGCGTTCTATCACTTTCGGCTTTTCTTCATCGGGGACACCGGGGCCATCATCGCTCACCACCACTTCCACACGCGCGCCGCGCCGCGCTTCAACGGTGACGGAGCGATGGCCGTATTTCAGTGCGTTGTCGATCAGGTTGCCGATGGCTTGCGCCAGCAGCACCGGATCGCCCGATGCGGACAGGCGGCCGAAGGCGCGATAGCTCAATGTGATGTCATGCAGCTCGGCGACGGGCTGGTACAGCTCGACCACTTCGGCCGCCAGCGCCGTCACATCGACTTCCACGAAGCCGGAACGCCGCATGCCGCTGTCGATTTCCGCCAGCCGCAGCAAGGCGTTGAAGATGCCGATGACGCGGTCCACATCGGTAATCGCAGCTTCCACTTCAGCGAAGGCGGTTTCGGATGAGGGACGCGTGACGGTCAGCTCCTCCAGCCGCGCGCGCAGCTCCGCCAGCGGCGTGCGCAGGTCGTGTGCAATCGCGTTGGAGGTATTGCGCACGCCGTGCACCAGGTGCTCGATCTGATCCAGCATGCGGTTGACCGTGTGCGACAGCATCTCCAGTTCGTCGCCGCCGTCGGTGGTCGGCAAGCGGCGCGACAGGTCGCCTTCGACGATAAGCGATGCGGTTTCGTTGATGTGCTGCACGCGTGCGAGCAGGGCGCGCCGGATCATCAGGCCGCCGATAATCGCCACCGTCAGCACCAGCGTGCCTGATCCCACCAGGCCATACCAGAACAGCGTCTCCATCGCTTCGAAGCGGCTGACATCGCGGCCCACCAGCACGTGGTAACCGCCGGGCAGGGCTTCATGCCATAGCGCGGCGCGCGTCTGGCGTCCTTCGACATCAATGGTCAGGAACTGCGCGCCCGCAGCATCGGTGGCGCCATGCGGCCAGTCCGCCAGGTTGCCCGCGCGCTTTTCCAGCGATGGCGTGGCGAGCAGCATGTACTGGCCTTGCTTGGCGAGGTCGCCGCGTACCTGCACGTCGATGGCCCGCGCCAGCGCGTCGATGCCCTGGCTGTTCAGCAGGTTGCGCATGCGGTGGGCTTCGGCTTCCAGCACTTCGATGCGGTATTCGTCCACCGATTTGCGCCAGGCCAGCCACAGCGGCATGGCGAACAGGCCAAGCACGGCGAAGGTCACCAGCACGTAGGCCAGTGCCGCGTTCAGCGCGGAGAAACGCAGGAGCCGGGACTTAAACATCGGCAGTCAGCATATAGCCTGAGTTGCGGATAGTGCGCAGCAGCGGGCGCCGTTCGCCGCCGTCAATCTTCTGCCGCAGCTTGCTGATGTGGACATCGATCACATTGGTTTGCGGGTCGAAGTGATAGTCCCATACGTTTTCAAGCAGCATGGTRCGCGTAACAACCTGGTCTGCATGGCGCATCAGATATTCCAGAAGCTTGAATTCGCGCGGCTGCAGCGCGACGGGTTTGCCGCCGCGCGTGACCTTGTGCGACAGCAGGTCCATGGAGAGGTCGTCCACATTCAGTGTGGTATCGACCGGCTGCACCTGCGCGCGGCGCAGCAGGGCATCCAGCCGCGCCAGCAGTTCGCCGAAGGCAAAGGGCTTGACCAGGTAGTCGTCGCCGCCGCTTTTCAGGCCTTTGATGCGTTCATCGACGTTATCGAGCGCGCTGAGGATCAGGATGGGCGTCTTGTTGCCCGTCTTGCGCAGCGCTTCGATGATGCCCAGGCCATCGACGCCGCCGGGCAGCATGCGGTCCATGATGATGGCGTCATACGGTTCGCTAACGGACATGTACATGCCATCGCGGCCATTGTCGGCATGATCGACCGTATGCCCGGCTTCGGTCAGTCCCTTTTTCAGGAACTGTGCGACACGCGCATTGTCTTCGACGATCAGCAGTTTCACGGCGCCCCCGTAGTCGGATGAGCGTCCATTGTACGCTCAAGCCAGCCGCCGCCCAGGGCGCGGTACAGGTTCACGCGGCTGGTGAGCTGGTCGAGGCGGGCGGAGATCAGGGAGATCTGGTCGTTGTAGAGGTCTGTCTGTGCGGTCAGCACGTCGAGGTAGCTGTTCACGCCGTTCTCATACAGGCTGTTGGCCAGGTCGAGGCGGCGCTGCTGGGCGTCCGTTTCACGCTGGAGCGCGGCCAGCTGGTCGTCGTAGGTGCCGCGCGCGGCGAGGCCGTCGGACACTTCGCGGAAGGCGGTCTGGATGGCCTTTTCGTATTGGGCGACGCCGATGTCCTTTTCCAGCGTGGCCACGTCCAGATTGGCCTTGTTGCGGCCGGCGTCGAAGATCGGTTCGACCAGTGCGGGCACGAAGGACCACGCGCCGGAGCCGATGGCGCCCGTCAGCGTGATCTGCGGGAAGAACGCGGCGCGCGCGGCGCCGATGTTGGCGTTTTCGGAACGCAGCAGGGCTTCCGCTTGCAGGATGTCCGGCCTGCGCGCGAGCAGGTCTGACGGCAGGCCAGCGGGAATGCCGGTCAGCGTTTGCGCGCCAAGCGGCGCGTGCGGCGGCAAATCGGCTGGCAGGGACTGGCCTATCAGCAGGACCAGCGCATTCTCGGCTTGCGCGCGCTGGCGTACCTGGGCGGCGTGGCTGGATTGTGCGCGGTCCACCACGATTTGCGACTGGCGCAGATCGAGTTCCGACGCGGTGCCGGTGTCGAATTGCAGCTTCACCAGTTTGTAGGAGGCTTGCGCGGTGTCCAGCGTGCGCTGGGTGACGGCCAGCTCTTCGTCGTAGGCGAGCATGGTCAGGTACTGGTCGGCGACCTGCGATACCAGCAGCGTTTGCGCGGCCTGGCGTCCGTAGGCGCTGGCGAAGTATTGCTCCTGCGCGGCGTCGGACAGGCTGCGCAGACGGCCGAATAAGTCGATCTCCCACGCGGCGGTAAATTGTGCGAGATCGTTGCGGGGTACGCCGTTCCTGGCGGTGGAGCTGGCGGCCGCGCCCAGTTGCGGGAACAGGGCGGAGCGCTGGATCTGGTACTTCGCCCGCACCTTTTCCGCATTCAGCACGGCGACGCGCAGGTCGCGGTTGTTTTGCAGAGAAAGCTCCACGAGCCGCTGCAGGCGCGGATCGACGAAGAAATTGCGCCAGCCAAGATCCGCCGCCACGGACGCCGCGCCGCGGGTGGAGGGCGTTGTCGATGCGGCGCTCATGCTGGGGCCGCTCGCCGGGTGGGCCTGGCTCTTTGCGTAGGCTTCGCCGGCCGGATAAGTGGCCGGAACCGGTGACGCTGGGCGCTGGTAGGCTGGCTGCAGCGCGCAGCCGCCGAGGAGAGCGGCGCTGAGGGCGGCGATGAGCATGCGATTAGCCATGTTGCGGACCTCCTGCCAGTGCAGCCGGCGCTGCCGGCCTGCTGCGAGCAAGCTTGTCGCTGACCACCACAAAGAACATCGGAATCATGAACGTCGCCAGGAAGGTCGCGGTCAGCATGCCGCCAATCACGCCCGTGCCAATCGCAATCTGGCTCGCCGACCCGGCGCCATGCGCCAGCGCAAGCGGCAGCACGCCGAGCACGAAGGCCATCGACGTCATCACAATCGGCCGCATGCGCATGCGTGCCGCTTCGATCGCCGCGTCCTTGGCCGCCATGCCTTTCGCCTGCAGTTCGCGTGCAAATTCCACAATCAGAATCGCATTCTTGGCCGACAGACCGATGGTCGTTAGCAAGCCAACCTGGAAGAACACATCGTTCGGCAGTCCGCGCACGCCGGTGGCCGCCAGCGCACCGAGCACGCCAATCGGCACCACCAGAATGACCGACAGCGGAATCGACCAGCTCTCATACAGCGCCGCAAGGCTCAGGAATACCACCAGTATCGACAGCGCGTAGAGCAGCGGCGCCTGCGAGCCGGACTGCTGCTGTTGCAGCGACACGCCCGTCCACTCAAAGCCGATACCCGACGGCAGCTGCTTCGCCAGCGCTTCCATGGCCAGCATGGCCTCGCCCGAGCTGTGTCCCGGCGTTGCCTGGCCCTGGATCTCCATGGCTTCCACACCGTTGTAGCGCTGGAGCTGCGGCGGGCCGTATGTCCATTGCGTCGTAGCGAAGGAAGAGAAGGGCACCATCGTACCGCTGGCATTGCGCACATAAAGCTGGCTCAGGTCCTCCGGATTCATGCGGTACTGCGCATCCGCCTGCACATAGACCTTCTTGATGCGGTTATCCGTATCGAGGAAATTGTTCACGTAACGCGAGCCCCACAGCACCGAAAACGCCTGATCGACATCGGACGCATTGACGCCCAGCGCCGCCGCCTTCTCGCGGTCGATATTGATCTTGAAGGCCGGATTATCCTGCTGGCCCGCGAAACGCACACCGGCAATCATCGGGTCTTTCTTTGCCATCGCCAAGAGCTGGTCGCGGGCCTTCGCCAGCGCCGCGTGACCCAGGCCACCGCGGTCTTCCAGCTCGAAGTCGAAACCTGCCGCCGTGCCCAGACCGCGGATTGGCGGTGGGCTGGTCGGCGTGATGAGCGCGTCCTTATAGCCCGCGAAATGCTTTGAGATGCGCGCAGACAGTTCAGCCGCCGAGGTGCCGGGCGCCGTGCGTTCGCTCCAGTCCTTCAGGCGAACAAAGATCTGGCCCTGATTCTGCCCGCGGCCGAAAGCATTATTGCCGTTGACGACAAAGGTCGCGTCCACAATGGCCGCTTCCTCGTGCAGCAGATAATCCGATACATCGTCCAGCGCCGCGCCGGTACGCGCCTGCGTGGCGCCTGGCGGCGTTTGCACCTGAACGTAGATAAAGCCCTGGTCTTCATCCGGCAGGAAGGAAGTCGGCAGACGCATGAACATCAGCACGACCGCGCCAATCACCGCCGCGTAGATGATTGCCCAGCGGCCCGCGCGGGCGATCACATGGCCCACGCCTGACTGGTACTGGTCGCGGCCCTTGTCGAAATAGCGATTGAACCAGCCGAAGAAGCCTTTCTTCTCATAGTGGTCGCCGCTGGAAGGCTTGAGCAGCGTCGCGCACAGTGCAGGCGTGAGTGATAGCGCCACGAACACCGACAGTACCATCGAAGAAATGATCGTCAGTGAAAACTGGCGGTAAATTGCGCCGACCGTGCCAGCCGAGAATGCCATCGGCACGAACACGGCCGACAGCACGACAGCCACGCCAACCAGAGCGCTGCCGATCTGTCCCATGGCCTTGCGCGTCGCTTCCAGCGGCGGCAGCCCGTCGTCGTGCATCACGCGCTCCACGTTTTCGACAACGACGATGGCGTCATCGACCAGCAGGCCAATCGCCAGCACCATGCCGAACATCGAGAGCGTATTGATGGTGAATCCCAGCGCCGACATCACGCCGAAAGTACCCAGCAGGACCACGGGCACAGTAATCGACGGGATCAGCGTGGCGCGGAAGCTTTGCAGGAACAGGTACATGACGAAGAAGACCAGCACAATACCCTCGATCAGGGTCTTCACCACTTCCTCGATCGAAATCTTCACAAAGGGCGTCACGTCGTTTGGATAAACGACTTTCAGCCCGTGAGGAAAGTAGGGCTCCAGTTCGGCGATGCGGGCGCGCACCGCATTGCCTGTATCCAGCGCGTTGGCGCCGGGTGCCAGCTGAATGCCGATGCCGGATGCGGCCTGGCCGCTGTATTTGTTATCGACGTTGAAGTTCTCTGCGCCGAGATTGATGCGTGCCACATCGCGCAAGCGCACTTGCGAGCCGTCGGCCTGCACCTTGAGGAAGATATTGCCGAAGTCCTCCGGTGTGCGCAGCAAGGTCGATTCCGTAATGGTTGCATTCAATTGCTGATTCTTCACAGCCGGCGCGGCGCCYAGTTGACCGCCGGAGATCTGCACGTTCTGCGCCTGAATGGCTGCGGTGACGTCGGTCGGCGTCAGCGAATAGCTGTTCAATTTTGCCGGATCGAGCCAGATGCGCATCGCATACTGCGTGCCGAACACGTTCATATTGCCCACGCCGTTGACGCGGCTGAGCGGGTCCTGCACGTGCGAGACGACATAGTTGGCGATGTCGAACTTGCTCATGCTGTTGTCGGTCGAAACAAAACCCAGCACCATCAGAAAGGAATTGGTCGATTTCGTGACGCGCACGCCGGATTGCTGCACCTGAGCGGGCAGAAGCGGCACGGCCAGCTGGAGCTTGTTCTGCACCTGCACCTGGGCGATGTCCGGATTGGTGCCGGTCGCGAAGGTCAGGGTGGTGGTGGACTGGCCGGTGTCGTCGCTGCTGGACGACATGTAGAGCAGGTTATCCAGCCCGCTCATTTGCTGCTCGATCACCTGCACCACGGTATCCTGTACCGTGGTTGCAGAGGCGCCGGGGTAGGTCGTCGAGATCTGCACCGTGGGCGGCGCGACGGGTGGATATTGCTCAATCGGCAGCGCGAAGATAGCCAGTACGCCGCCGAGCATGATCAGAATGGCGATGACGATCGCGAAGATCGGCCGCTCGATAAAGAACTTCGCCATTATTGTGCTCCCGGTCCCGCGATGGAAGCCAGGCGCTGCGGCTGCGCATTGACGGTACGCACAACAGTGCCGGGTGGCGCTTTCTGTGCGCCGGACAGCACGACCTGATCGCCATCCTGCAGGCCCGCTTCGGCCAGCCAGCGGCCCTCAGTCAGGGTCTTCGCTTCGATCGTGCGCTGGACGATTTTGTGGTCGGCGCCCACCACCAGCACAGTGGCATTGCCCTGCTGGTCGTGCGAAACGGCGGCGACGGGGACGGGCACCGCTTTGTCGTTGGTGCCTTGCGCGACACGGGCGCGCACGAACATCCCAGGCAGCAGCACGTGGTCCGGATTCGGGAAGCGGGCGCGCACGGTGACCGACCCGGTGGACGGATCGACCGTTGTGTTGCTGAATTCGAGCGCGCCGGCCAGCGGATATTGCGTGCCATCTTCCAGCGTCAGGCTGACTTTCGACTCGCCGCTGCGCTTGATCTGGCCGTTCGCCATGGCCTGGCGCAATTGCAGTCCTGCCAGACTGGATTGCTGGAGGTCGACGTAAATGGGATCGATCTGCTGCACGCTCGTCATCAAGGTCGCAGCCCCACCCTGCACGTAAGCGCCCTGCGTCACCTGCGAAATGCTGCTGCGGCCCGCGATAGGGGAGGTCACGCTGGTGTAGCCGAGGTTAATGCGCGCGCTATCGACAGCCGCTTTGGCGACGGCGACATCGGCGGCGGCCTGCTGTTGCGTGGCGACCGCGTTGTCGTACACCTGCTTGCTGACTGCATTGCTGCCGACGAGGACCTTGTAGCGCTCCAGTTGCGCGCTGGCGTTGGCGAGATTGGCCTCCGCTTTTTGC
>NZ_JBFRDW010000093.1:0-12592 GCF_052113985.1 Pseudoduganella sp. RAF53_2
GGCCAGGCCTACCGTCTGCCAACCGAAGCGGAATGGGAATACGCCTGCCGCGCAGGCACGCACACGGCCTTCAGCTTCGGCGACGAAATCAGCACCGAGCACGCCAACTACGACGGCAACTTCACATACCACAATAGTGTGCGCGGCGAATTCAGAGGCGGCACGACGGCGGTCGGCACCTTCCAGCCCAACCCCTGGGGACTGTTCGACATGCACGGCAATGTATGGGAATGGACGCAGGACGCGGTGCACGAGAACTACGAAGGCGCGCCGGCCGACGGCAGCGCGTGGGAGCAGGGCGGCGACGCCGCGCGCCGCATCCTGCGCGGCGGCGCCTGGCTTTATCAGCCGCGCTATCTGCGTTCGGGCCTGCGCAATGGCTATTCGGCGGTGCTGGCCAATGACGTGGTGGGCTTCAGGGTGGTGCGAAATCTGGCATGACTTTCTGCAAAGGTGTACATTGCTGTATGTCCTTTTTAACATGCAGGAATCATCATGACCGTTAAAGTAGTTCGCGACCAGTCGCTCCCCATGCGCCACGTTCTTCATGTGCGCAATCACATCGTCTCCGTGGACGGCACACTGCCTGAAGGCGGCAGCGATGCCGGTCCCAATCCTCACGATCTGTATGACGCCGCTATCAGCGCCTGCAAGGCCCTGACCGTGGTCTGGTATGCGAAGCGCAAGAACATTCCGGTCGAAGATGTGCAGGTAACCACGGAGCGCGACGACAGCGAAGAACGCAAGGGCGTGTACCGCCTGACCGCGACCCTGCAGCTGAGCGGCCCGCTGACCGGCGAGCAGCGCGAAGAATTGCTGGCTGTCGCCCAGAAGTGCCCCGTGCACAAGCTGATGACGGCCGTAACCACTGAAATCACTACTCTGCTGGGGCAATCCGAATGAATATCGCTCATATCATCAAAGGCCATGAGAAGGACCTGGGCGGCGGCTTCATGGTGCGCCGCTTCCTGCCCGCCGCCATCAAGCAGGCTGTTGGCCCCTTTATCTTCTTCGACCACTTCGGGCCCGTCGATGTGCCGCCGGACGCGGATTTCGACGTGCGCCCACACCCGCATATTGGCCTGGCCACCGTGACCTATCTGTTCGAAGGCGCGATGGAGYACCGCGACAGCGTCGGCTCCGTGCAGCGCATCGAACCGGGCGCCATCAACTGGATGACGGCGGGGCGCGGCATCGTGCACTCCGAGCGCGCCCCCAAAGACCTGAAGGGCACGCAATACCGCAACCACGGCCTGCAGCTGTGGGCCGCGCTGCCGCAGGCGCATGAAGAGGACGCGCCTGGCTTCTGCCACACACCCGCCGACGCGATTCCGTCGCAGACCATCGATGGCGCGGAAGTGCGCGTACTGATCGGCTCTGCCTTTGGTATGACCTCGCCGGTGCAAACCTATAGCCAGACCCTCTACCTGGACGTAAAGCTGCGCGCGGGCCAGCAGCTGGCCCTGACGGGCCTGCCGCCGGAAGCGGCGATCTTCCCGATCAGTGGCGCGATCGAAGTCGATGGCCAGCCGGTGGCGCTGCACACCATGGCGCTGCTGGACACCACGACTTCGCAGCGCGTGCAGGCTTCGGACGACGCGCAATTCATGATTATCGGCGGCGAACCGCTGGACGGTCACCGCTACCTGTTCTGGAACTTCGTGTCGTCCAGCAAGGAGCGTCTGCTGAAGGCAGCCGAGGATTGGGAAGCGCAGCGTTTCGAGAAAGTGCCCGGCGAGACGGAATTCATTCCGCTGCCGCCGAAGAAGCCTTCGGCGCAGTAATCAGGCGGTAAATGCGGCCTGCGCGGCGACGGTGCTGTGCAGGTCTTGTGCGCCGGTGCGGATGATCCAGCATTCCGGATAAGGCTCGCTGGCGAAGCGGGTGTGCTGCGGGATGCGGCTCAGTTTTTCTTGCACCGGTGTTGGCGCCAGTGCGGTTTCCTTACCGGTCAATTGATCCAGATGCCAGAAGCCGCCGTTGTGATGCATCAGCAGTGGCATCCCGGCAGCGGCAGGCGATGCGGCAAAGCGCGGGATCGGGTAGCCGGGATGCGTGTCCGGCTGCAGGATCACGAAGCACTCGGCGCGCGCGCCTTCGTCGACGCGGTGCAGGACCACGCCATGCGGCATGATGGCGGACACGGTCAGCACGACGATGCCCTTGATGCTGGCGCTCAGTTCGATCTTCATGCCGAGGCGCAGCGTCACCGGCTTGTGCTTGCCCGGCCAGACGCCGTCCAGCAGCAGGCCATAGCGCGATACGTCTTCGATTTCAAAACCTTGCGCACCGCGGCGGATCACGGCGTGGCGGCCGGACAGGCGGCGCGTCAGGCCTGCGGTGTCCTGCCCATCCGGTGTGTAGTGGGTGAGCAGCACGTCCGATTCCGGATCAACCAGCTCGAATCGGCCAAGCACGCATTCTTCGGCCGCGAACATGCGCACGTGGCGGTGCATGCCGGCTTCCGGTGCAGCGTTGATGAAGCTTGCAGCGCGGCTCGGGTGCGGGTGGGTCGGGCCGGTGCGCGGCAGTTCGATTTCGATCAGATCCTCGTCCCACGCGATGGTGGAGAAGCCGAGGTCCACCTTGCCCTGCGGCGCGCCCAGGTCGAGGTGGGCGATGCCCGCGTTGCGCGCGGTGACATCGATGTCCATGCTGTCGCCGCCTTGCGCCGACACGCGCGCGATGGAGGCGTCGTCCGCCATCACCCGCACATTCTTGTGGGTGCTGAGGAAGATGCGGTGGATTTCAGTGAGCGTGGCGTCCGCGCGTGGCACCAGGATGACAAAAGTGCATTCCCATTTGCGCGCTGGCTGGCCCGCGTCCTGGCTCAGGATCTCGGCATTGATCTGGTACTGGCCGTGCTCCATGCCGCGCGATGAAAATTCGACAAACAATGGACGCCAGTCGCCGTCGACCGAGCGTACGCACTGCTGGCGCACCACGCCGTTCGGAATCAGTTCGGATTGAAGTTTGATCGCCAGCTGAGGCGCGCAGTCCTGCGGCATGCCGCGCAGTTCCATCTTCAGCGTCTGGCGGCCGCCGGCCGCGCGTGGATCGAAGCCGCTGATGTGCAGCTGCGGACGGACGCGAACGCCCGTGCCATAACCTGCCTGCGCCGTCGGTTGCGGACCAGTGCGGGCATTGCGCATGGCGTTCAGCATGTCGAAGCTGTTTGGCGCCGGGTCGGCGACAGGTTGACTGTGGCCGCCCGTGCACGTGCTTTCCCCTGGCATGACCCAGAAGGTGCAATGCGGATGATCGGGATGACTACACTTGTTCATTGGATTGCGGCGCGGAAGATAAGCGAGACTTTACGCGCTTTACCCCAGCCTTGGCAACCCGGCTGTGGTCCGATCAGGACCCTTTTTCCCTCTCTATTCTCGGTGCATCAAATACGCAACGTTTTGATAATAAAAGTGTATTTTTATGTCACTCATTTGTACGCCGGAGCCACAGGCTGCTGGCCCATCCGGTATGTGTCCGGCCGTCGGTTTCGGCGCGGATTTGCCACCAGTCGCCGCGCCGTTCGCCGGTCGGCGTAACCAGGGCTCCGGCTGGGACTACGACCAGGCGCTCGGCGCTGGTGCTGGCGTCGGCACGCAGGTTCAGGTCACGGTGGACGCGGAAGGGCTGGCCGGCGGTGGCGAGATAGACATCCGCCGGTGCCGCCGTCCGCATAGCCGTGGCGCGCAGCTTGACCGGCGTGGCGCTGGCCAGGTCGTTGGCGGCGACTGGCGTGGCGAAGACGTGCAGCAGCAGGGCGCCAATGCCCCAGGTGCCTGCGGCCAGGATGACCAGTCCGCGCGCGGTCGGGCGGCGCCACCAGGTTTTCGGCGTGAGATAGGACGCCAGCACCAGCGTCATCGCCAGTGCCGCGCCATACGCCGCCAGTTGGTAAGTTGTTATGATCATGGTCACGGCTCAGGCGTCGAAACGCAGCACGTAGTGGCCCGCCACGATGTGATGGCCCGGGGGGATTGTGTACGGTTTGTCATCGCTTATCGCGGCGACGAACTGCAGCTTGTCGTCCAGGTGGTACAGGGCTTGTGTGGATGACAAGCGGCTTACCGACAGCGCGCCCGCGGCAGCTTCGAAAGTGAAGGCATTGCGCGAGAGGCCGATGCGGTCGGGGCTCGAGCCGGCTGTCGTGCTGGCCAGCATCCAGGCCGCGTCGAGCGGGCGCAGCGCAGCGGTGGGAGCAATGCCTCGGCCGAACGTCGCGCGCGCGCCGGGGATCAGCGGCTGGCTGCACGCTTCTGCCAACGAAAGCAGGTAGCTGTAGCGTTCCGCCATCGCCTGCGGCGCCGTTTGCAGGCGCAAGGCGCGCGAGCCGGTTGGCGTGAAACTCGCGGGAGCGGTAATGCGTTCGCGGCCTGCCGGGGTGACGGCGTACAGCTCGTCGTCCTCGGTCGCAACGAAGGTGATGGCCCGCTCGGCACCGGCGGTGCGCGCGATGGTGAGTGCCGATGTGAACGGGATCTCCAGCGCGATGGCGCCTGTGCTGCGGTAGCGGCTTAAGCGTGGCAGGGCCAGCGCGACAAGGCTCATGCGCTGCAGCGCGCCCGGTGCGAAGGTCGCGTCGCTCTCGCCGATGCGCGGACGCATCGCAGGTGCCGGCACCGGCACGGCGGTCAACTCGTCGGCGTATGCAGGCGGCGCGGATGGCGCGGATGGCACAGGCGCGCTGGCGCGCGACTGCCAGACGGCGGGCCGAGGCCCTGCGCCGGATTTCGCCGCCTGCTGCGGCACGGCGGCACTATCGGACATGGCGCCGCGCAGTGCTCCGCGATGCCCTGCCGTGGCGGGTACGCCGCCGGGATTGCCGGACGTCGTACTGCACGATGCTCCCGGCTGGTCTGCACTGAACCGTGCGCCACCTGCGCTGGCTGCATGCGCGCTGATGCCGGACGTGGACACTGGGCGCGGCGCAGGACGCGGTGCGCCAAGCGCGCGAGTGATCTTGAGCAGCAGGCGCTCGCCGGTTCCGTGCTTCGCGCGAATCGCGTACGCGCCGAGGCTCGCATCGAACTGGCAATCGAAAGCGTCCTTGGGCCGCATCTGCACCACCGGTTCGCTATCCGGCCCGTCATTGACCAGCAAAATCGCGCCCTCGCCGGCAAACGGCCATCCCGGTGCGATTACACTGGCGGCGCCTTCCGCACCGCCGATCAGCGCCAGACGCTGATTCGGGTACACGGCGCATACCGGCTTCCACACCGCGCTGTCGCGTGATGCGCTTACGTTGAAGAGCGCCTTTTCGTCAGCAGCAGGCAGATAGACCGCATGACCGAAGCACACCTGGATCTCTCCCGGTGCCAGATCGTCGGCGCCAGCCACGCCATAGCGCACCTGGTCACTGCCCAGCAGATCGCCGAAGTCCTTCTGGTGCAGGGCCGCCAGCGTTTCAGCCAGCTCGCGTGCGCGGTTGCCGCGGGTCAGGTGGTAATCGTCATCCACGTCTTCCTGCGGCAGGCGCAGGGTGATGTGGGAAAAGCAGCGGGTGGCGGCACGGCCACGCTGCTCGCGTGGCGAGCGCTCCAGCAGATCGCGCAGCAAGGGACGGCGCGAAAACAAGGAAAAACCCGGCGCCTGCCAGATGGCTTCGGCATTGAAGACGTCCGGAATACGGTCCAGTGTCTCGTGTTGGACGTAGATCGGCATGATGCATCACTCCTCTAAAGATTGCGCGCTGACGGCACTGAACGCTAGCAGGGGGAGCAGGAAAAACAGCAGATGGCTGCCCCCGGCCGACAGAAAACTCATCGGCTGCCCCATCACCGGGAAAATCGACAGATTGGTTCCCCACGACAGCAGGAAATGTCCGAACACAAAAGCAGCCCCGCCGCACAAGGCGAAACAGCGGAAGCGCGCGCTCCAGGCGTGGCGGAAGTTGCGCGCTGCGCTGGCCGATCGGGCAGCCCGCACGGCAATCAGCAGCAGGCCGGCCAGGAAGCCGGCTTGCAGGCACCATAGCAGCAGCGCCGACAAAAGGCCGTGGCGGTTCAGGAAGAAGGATGGCGCGAAATCGTCCTGCACCTCGGGGATGGCGGTGACACTGCCGACATGCTGGCCGAGGGCGCGCAGGCCGAACATGCTGTCCGTGCCGGCGAGTCCACCTTCGGCGATGGCGCTGGCGCCTTGCAGCAGTTGCTGGCCGGTGTGCGGGTGGTGGGCTGGATCGAGCCAGACCTGGAAGCGGTCGGCGTAGAAGGCGGACGGCAGCCGTGCCAGGCCTTCGGTGCCGCCGTCGCGCAGCATGACGACTGCTGCGATGCCCGCGATTGCAACCGCTGCCAGCGCAGCGCTCAGGCGCCAGTTGCGCGCGGCGAGGCCGTAGGCGAGGGCGGTGACGCCGGTCCAGAGCATCAGCAGCACCAGCGGCGAGTAGTCGTCCACTTGCACCAGGGCGAAGGCCAGCAGCGCGAAGAAGAGCATTGCAGGTGCAATCAGGCGCAGCCAGCGCGCGGCCAGGGTTCTGTTGTCGGACTGTTCGCGCCAGCCCAGGCGCAGTGCAAGGCAGTGTGCGGTCAGCGCGGTCAGCGCGAGTTTGGCCAGTTCGACTGGCTGAAGGTCGAACACGCCGGTTTCATCGCCCCACAGCACCTGGGCGGCCAGGGCGATCAGCGCGATGGTGGCGTAGCAGAGCAGCAGGTATTCGATGGCGCGCTGCGAGATGGCGCGCGCCGGCAGTTGGCGCCACAGCGCGGCGGCCGCGGAGCCGATGGCCAGCAGCGCAGTGGTTTTCTGGTAGTAGCGCAGCCAGGACGTGTCCGGCGCGCCGAGGCCGAGTTCCAGTTGTGCGAGGAGGCCGGCTGCCAGGAGCAGCAGGGCGCAGGATGTGGYCAGCGTCAAGCGGCTGGGAATGGCTATCCAGAGCGACAGGGAGAGCATGGCAATCAGCAACGACGCCGCGATGGCGGGCGGATGGCCGGTGCGCTGTGCGATCAGCGCGGAGAGCCCGGCCGCGAACAGTGCCACGGCGGCGATCACCGTCGCAATGCGCGCGGCGGCGGTCCTGTGGCGGTCGTTGTGAACCGTGCGCGGGCGGGCGAAGCGGGGGACACGGATGGCAAAGGCGGCGAGAGCCAGTGCAGCGAGGGCCAGCGTGGCGATGGCGGAGGCGGTGAGGGCGGAGGTTGATGCAATGGTGCTGCAGGCGTGCCAGAGGTTGTGCTGCTRCCAGGTCCACGACACTTGCGGCGGTAGCCTGGCGTCGGCAGTGGCGAAGAGGGCGACGCGGCGGGTGGGCGTGAGCAGCAGCGCGTCGCGGGCGATGTGGACGGTGAAGCGGGTCTGGCCGAGGGCGATGGTTTGGACGCCATCGAGCGGGCGCGGGGCGCGCGCGGTATCGGTCAGGCGCAGCTGGCCGTTGGCGCGCGACATGGCCGCGCTGTCAGGCGCCAGGCCGGGGATGCCGAGGCGGTTGCCGCAGTAGAGATTACCACCGAATTGCAAGGGGCGGGCGATGGTCAGCGCCCGTGGCACCGTGCGGTTCCACAGCGCGACGGCACGCGAGGTCCAGTGTGCGTCGGGGCAGGATGACTGGGCGGCGCCGTTGCGGTAAAGGGTGGCGCCGTCGTAGTGCCAGCGTTGATCGCCGAGCAGGAATTCGGCTTGCTGGCTGTCGGACGCCGTCAGCGCGAACGTAGCAGTCCCGATGCGGAAGGCGGGCAGGCTGGCTACCGGCACAGTGGCGAGGCTTTCGTCGTGGTCGTCGCTTTGCAGCAGCGGCGCGCGGCCAGTGGAGAGGGAGCGCAATTGCCAGTCGCCGTGGGAAGTACGCGAGAGTTCGATGTGCGCGTTATCGGCTTGTGGCGCGGCCAGCTCGCGGCGTCCGAGTACGATCGATTCGCCGGGCGACAGGTGAATGGCGATTTCCTGCGG
This sequence comes from Pseudoduganella sp. RAF53_2, assembly GCF_052113985.1. NCBI lineage: Bacteria > Pseudomonadati > Pseudomonadota > Betaproteobacteria > Burkholderiales > Oxalobacteraceae > Pseudoduganella > Pseudoduganella sp. RAF53_2. Next base: position 7,888 of record NZ_JBFRDW010000093.1, read on the forward strand.
CAGCCAGGCGGACGGCGTGCGCAGCAGGGCGAAGACCTGCAATGCGCACAACGCGGCCAATGCTGCCAGCAGAAAGGAGCGTGCGCGGCTCATGCGCTCACCCGCCAGCCGTCAGAAGGACGGCCGAAGTGGCGCAGTGCCGGGGCGGACGCGGAGGAGCATAGGCTTGCGTCCCGGCTGATTGCGGTGAGATGCGGAAGCGCTGCGGCTGGGACGTGCGGCGCGTCGCCGGTGTGGGCTGAGCGTGCGCGCGCGCCAGCCCCCGGCGCCGCTGGAGCGGATACCGAAGTATCGGCGAGGGCGGCGCGCAATGTGGCGAGCTGGCGGCTGATTTGCAGCGCGTGGCGCGGGCGTTCGGCGGGAATGGGCGCGAGCAGCGCGCGCAGCAGCGTCAGCGCGGGATCGGCCGCGCGCGGCGGAAGGCCGTGGATGAAGCGGGCTTCTTCGTCAGCTTGCAGCGTTTGTGGGATGCCGCCGTGTGTGGCGAGCAGAGACTGCGCGCCATCGGCCAGCTGCTCGCGATAGGCCTGTCCGCACGCCGTGCAGTAGGACAGTGCGGTGCCGCCGCTGACCAGATAGTAGAACAGCGCGCCCAGTGCAAAATAATCGCTCTGGACGTCGGTTGCGTAACCGCCGCCCGGCGCCGGGAAAAACTGCTCCGGCGCCTGCCAGTTGGCGGTGCCGGAATACGTGTGGGCGTGCAGCGCGTCCAGGCGGCGATTGGTGCCGAAATCGGCCAGCTTGACGGCGCCGAGGCGGGCATCAACCAGAACATTGGCGGGCTTGAGGTCGAGATAGCGCCAGCCGTACTGGTGAACCTTGGCCAAGGCCTGATTGAGCTGGCAGATCCACTCCAGCACTTGCGCAAACGGCAAAGACTTGTGCTCGGACATATAGCGCGCCAGATCGCCGTCCAGCAGTTCAAGCGCCAGAACGGGCAGGCCTTCGTGCCAGCCGCTATCGAGCAGGCGTACGATGTGGCGCTCGTCCCAGGGCTCCAGCGACTGCAGGAAGGCGATCTCCGAGCGTGCGCTGGCGATCCAGCGTTCGCGCTGCGCCGGCAGGGCGCGCGACATCTGCCCCTGGTTGACCAGCTTGAGGGCGACATCGCCCGTGCCATGCGGCCCCGTCGCGCGCCAGATCACGCCATACGCGGAGCCGGCGATCTGCTCGCGCAGCTGGTAGTGCCCCAATTCCAGTGTAATGATGTCCATGCCTTGCCCTCCGCACTGATGTAGCGGAGGGCAGGGGAAAGCGGCTCAAGCCTCCTGGTAGCGCGCTTCCATGAAGCGGGCGTAAGCCTCGTCCACCACTTCGCGCAGGTCATCCGGTTGCACGGGCTTTTCGACAAATTTGTAGACAGCGCCCATATTGATGGCCTGGCGCGTGGCGTTGAAATCGTCGTAGGCGCTGAGCATGACGCGCACCGTGTCCGGATACATGCGGCGCACGCGGCTGAGGAAATCGACGCCGCTCATCTCGGGCATGCGCTGGTCGCACAGCACCACCGCGATCCTGTGCCGCGCCAGCAGATCGAAAGCGCGATCGGGACTTTCGGTAGGCCAGACGGTATAGCCTTCGGCGGTCAGCAATAGTTCAAAGTAGGCCAGCAAGTGCGAGTCGTCGTCGAGGATGAGAACTGACGGACGGCCTTCTTCGCCGGCGGGCAGGCATTTCCCGTCGCGCAGCAGCTGCGCCAGGTCTTCCGCGGGCAAAGGCTTGCTGAAGTAATAGCCCTGGACGATATCGCAGCCACGCGCCGCCAGCAGGGCCAGCTGGCCTTCGGTTTCCACGCCTTCCGCCACCACTTGCAGGTGCAGGCTATGCGACATGGTGATGATGGCGTCCGAAATCGCCAGGCTGCCCGGATCGGTCGTGATATCGCGCACGAAGGAGATATCCAGTTTGAGGCGGTCGATCGGGAAGCGCTTCAGATAGCTCATGTTCGAATAGCCGGTGCCGAAATCGTCGATGGAAATTTCGACGCCGATGGCTTTCATGCTCTCCATCAGCGGCACGCTGCGTTCGGGATCGGCCATCGACAGGCTCTCGGTCAGCTCCAGCTCCAGATAGCGCGCAGCGAGGCCCGACTTGTCCAGTGCGCGGCGCACGGCCGCCTCCAGATCCTGCTGCGCGAACTGGCGCGGCGAGACGTTGACCGCCACCGGTAAAGCGGGCAAGCCCTCGTCCTGCCAGGACTTGTTCTGGATGCAGGCTTGCTGCAGCACCCATTCGCCGATCGGAATAATCAGCCCGCTCTCTTCGGCATAGGCGATAAAGTGTCCCGGCCCAATCAGACCCTGCTGCGGATGGCGCCAGCGCAGCAGCGCTTCAATGCCGACCACCTTGCCGCTGCGCAGACTGACCTGCGGCTGGTAGTGCAGTTCGAACTCGTTGCGCTCCAGCGCCTGGCGCAAGCTGGCGCCCAGCTGCAGCTGGCTGCGCGCACGTTCCTGCAACTCGGCCGTGAAGAACTGGAAGCCGTTGCGACCTTGTTCCTTGGCGCCGTACATGGCCGCTTCGGCATTCTTGAGCAGGGTTTCGGCGTCCTGGCCGTCCTGAGGATGACTGGCCAGGCCGATGCTGCAACTGATGCGCATGTCCTGGCCGGCCAGCGCCACCGGCTGCACGATATTGTCCAGTACCCGCCGCACCAGCTCCGTGACGTGCGCTTCCAGCGACAATTCGCCTTCACGGCATTGGCCGTTCATCAGCAGGATGAATTTGTCGCCGCTCATGCGCGCCACGGTGTCGCCGGCGCGCATGCTGGCTTGCAGGCGTGTGGCGACGATCTTCAGCAGCTCGTCGCCTTGCTGRTGGCCGAGGTTATCGTTCACCAGTTTGAAATCATCCAGATCGATAAAGGCCAGCACGGTCAGGCCCTGGCGGCGCTGATTGTTGACGATGGCCTGTTTCAGGCGGTCCACCAGCAGGCTGCGGTTGGCAAGTCCGGTCAGCGCATCGTATTGTGACTGGTGGGCCAGCTGGTCGGCATCGTTACGGGCTTCGGTGATGTCGTTGAAGATGGCGATAAAGTGCTCCGGCGGACCGGCATCATTGCGCACCGGCGCCACATAGACTTCGTTCCAGAACGGCGTGCCGTCCTTGCGGTAGCTGCGCAGCACGGCGTGGCCTTCGCGCCGGTCGCGCAGGGCCAGGCGAATGTCGAGGAAGGCCGGCTGGTGATTGTCCTCGCCGACGAGAAAGTTGAGGCCCTGGCCCGTGATTTCCTCCGCCGAATAGCCGGTGATGCGCGCGAATGCCTGGTTCACGTATTCGATGGGGAAGCCCGGCTTGGCCAGGCTGGCAATCATGATGGCGTTGAAGCTGGACTCCATGGCCCGTTCGCGCAAATGCAGATCCGCCTCGGATGCCTGCAGCGCCTTGCTCATGGTGTTGAAGCTGCGTGCCAGCTCGCCGATCTCGTCGTGCGCTTGAAGGTTCACCGTCACATTGCGTTCACCCTGCGACAAGCGCAGCGCCGCGGCGCTCAGCTGCTGCACGGGACGCGAAATGATGCGCGCCATGTAAAGCGCACTGGCGATGGCCAGCAAGATACCAATGGCCGCCACGCCCGCCACAACGCCCAGCGCCTGCGCGGCTTCCGCTTCGAGTTGCCGGTACAGCGGCGAATACTCATAGGCCAGTGCTGCGATGATGCGTTGATTGTTGTCGTAGATCGGCACAACAATCTGGCGAATTTCTGGCGTGTGCGGCGAACTGGCCTCGGTCATGGTGCGCGGTTCGCCGTCTTGCAGGGTGCGCGTGACGGTATCGCGGCGCGCTCCCGCTTCGATGGGTTTGCCGACGTCCTCCTTGTCGACATCCGCAATGTTGATCAGGTTGCGATCGTAGATTTCCAGGTCGCGCTCTTCGCGCGCGGAGATGAAACTGAGGATGTCCTGGTAAGAGGCATGGGCCGGGTCGTAAGCGGCCATGGTCGCGATGGCGGTCGCCACATTGGCCGCTTCGGATTCGACGGATTCGTGGGCCAGCGTGCGCAGGCGCGAAAGGCCCAGCACACCGATAGTACCGGCGATCACAAAGACCGCCACGATCACGGACGTGAGCTTGGTCGAAATGCGCATCAATCCCCCAGAGCCTGCGCGCAGCTATCAGCAAGCTAGTTATTTAACAAATTTTACATTTTTGGGGGAATTGTAGACCAAAAAAAAGCCCGGCGCGTGGCCGGGCGTATACGGTGGGCAAACTATATTACCAGCCGCGGTGGTGGTGATGGCCGCCGTAGTAATAGACGGGTGCGGGAGCGTAGTAACGGTCACGCACGATCACGCGGGGTTCCACATACACTGGGGCAGGGCGCACATACACAGGAGCCGGCTCGTAGTAGACCGGGGCCGGCTCGTAGTACACCGGAGCTGGCTGCGAGTACACGCGGGTCTCTACATAACCGCCGCCGCGACGATAGCCGTGGCCGCCGCCGCTGACGGCGTTGCCCACTGCTGCGCCGACCAGGCCGCCTACCACTGCGCCACCGGTGCCACCGTTGTGGCCACCGATCGCCGCGCCAATCACAGCGCCGGCAGCGGTGTTGAAATCACGATCGCCGGCTGCGAAGGCAGCGGTCGATGCGGTAAGGGCCGCGCCCATCAGCACCAGCCCAGCGAAACGTTTAGTGAACATGGTATTTCCCCTTTCCTTGCCAGGACCGGAATGGCCCTTGGGTCTCTCATTGGTATTCACT
>NZ_JBFRDW010000094.1:0-15623 GCF_052113985.1 Pseudoduganella sp. RAF53_2
GTTGGGGGTAGTCGTTGCAGACTGCGCCTGCCCATTCGGCGCCGTAATCAGCAGTTGGGGGTAGTCGTTGCAGACTGCGCCTGCCCATTCGGCGCCGTAATCAGCAGCGACGACAGCAGGGCCGCCAGCAGGCGGCGGGGAAAACGATGTGCATTCACAGTGCTATCATACCCGTTCAATCAGAGTGACACGATGACCAACAAGAATCCAGAACTTACCCATTTCGACGCCTCCGGACAAGCCCACATGGTCGATGTCGGCGCCAAGGCGGAAACCCACCGCGTCGCCGTCGCCGCAGGCAGCATTCGCATGCAAGCTGCAACGCTGGCCATCATTCTAACGGGAAGCGCCAAGAAGGGGGACGTACTGGGCATTGCGCGCCTGGCCGGCATCATGGCCGCCAAGCGCACCAGCGACCTGATACCCCTCTGCCACCCGCTGGCGCTGACCCGCGTGACAGTGGATTTCGAGTCCGACGAAGCCTCGTCCACCATCCACTGCCGCGCTCAGGTCGAAACCTATGGCAAGACCGGTGTCGAAATGGAAGCATTGACAGCCGTGCAAGTCGGCCTGCTGACCATTTACGACATGTGCAAGGCTGTCGACCGCGGCATGGTCATGAACAATATCCGCGTGGTGGAGAAGGCCGGCGGCAAGTCCGGCGACTGGAAGGCTGACTAAGCCCACAGATCCAACTGGGAAGTATCCACTTTCTGCCGCGGCGCCAGCGGCTCTTCCCAGGCGCGCATGCGGCTCACCGGGTAGTGGTTGAGGAAGGCGCGCGCGTGTTCGGGGTTGCGGCAGCCGAGCCAGTCTTCGTAATGCTCGGGCGGGATGATGACCAGGGAGCGCTTTTCGTCACCGTCCTTGTGGAAGCGCTTCATCAGGCGGTGATGGTCGGCGTTGATGGTCAGCTGGGTGAAGGAGTAGCTTGAGCTGCCGTCCGCCTCGATCCAGCGCCGCCACAGTCCGGCTACCGCAAAGGCACGCTCATCGGCCATGCCTATCCCCCAGCGCACTGCTTTGCCCGACTCGTAATTCGGTTCATAGAAATGATTCATCGGCACCAGGCAGACCTGGCTGTCGTGCCAGGCCTGCGAGAATGAACGCAGCTCGCCGACGGTTTCGGTACGCGCATTCATGGTGTCCCAAGGCTTTACGCCAGGCGGAATATGCCGGCGCGGTACCATGCCGTAAGACGCGACCAGACATTCGGCCTTGCCGCTGCTGCCGCGCCGAATGATGGGTGCCGCATAGTCCTTCCAAGTCTCGTCCGGCCAGTCCTCAGACGCCAGCATATCGAGCTGCATCATCTCGGCAACGAGATCGCGGGAGGTGGGTCGGTAGTTGGTGCACATGGGCAGCTATCGTACAACAACCGCTGAGGTCGCCCTCGAATTATACTTGTGACAACGTCAGCTTTCGGGATAGCATGGACAGATGACATCCAAGGCGACGGCCCTGCGTTTACTCCTTTCCTCTGCGCTGCTGATGGCGCTGGCGGGCTGCGAGCGCGAGGACGGGCAGTTTGTGAACGCGGACTGGCATCGCAAGGATCTCAATGCTCACCTCGCCCGCTGGGTAGCCGTGGCGCCCACGCCATCAGGCTTGATGCTGGGCCAGTTCAACCGCAACTGGCAGCCGCAAAAAGGCGCCAGCGGCGATCTGACAATACATAGCCGCGTGGTGTACGCCATGATCGTCGGCTACGAAGCCACGGGCGATCAGCGCTACGCAGATGCGGCAAGGCGCGGCGCGGACTTCATGCTGCAGTATTTCCGCGATCCGCAGTACGGCGGCTTTTATCAGCACGTGGATGCGGCCGGCAAAGTGGTCGACAACAGCAAGAACACCTACAGCCACGCCTTCGCCGTGTTGGCGCTTTCGCACATGGCGCGCGTGACCGGCGATGAGCGCTACAAGCAGGCCGCGCTGACGGCCTGGCGCGACATCCGCAGCAAACTACGGGATGCGGATGGCGGCTTCGTCGCCAATGCCAGCCGCGACTTTGCGCCCGCCTCCGGCCTGCGCACGCAGAATCCGGTGATGCATATGTTCGAAGCCCTGCTGGCCCTGGTCGAGGCCACCGGCGACCCAGGCGCACTGGAAGACGCGCGCAGCGTCGGCAACTTCGTCCTGTACAAACTGATGGTCGGTTTRCCCGGCGGTGGCGCTTATATCCCCGAATGGTATGACGCGCAATGGAAGCCGCTCGCGACCGCCGACCAGGGCGCCTATATCGACATTGGCCACCAGTTCGAATGGAGCCATCTGCTGCGCACGGCGGARCGGCGCGGCTTGCCACCCATGTTTGCGGATGTGGGCGACCGTTTGCTGAAGTACGCCATCGCCAACGGGTATGACGAAGCCAGCGGCGGCATCTTCAATCGCATCTTCCCCGACGGCTCGGTGGACCGCCACAAATACTGGTGGCAACAGGCGGAGGCGATGCGCGCTTTCATGGCTGTGGGCCAGCGTCCCGAAATGGCGCGGCGCTACCAGCAAACGCTGGAGCTGGTCGATCACGAAATGCTGGACCGCGACCACGGCGGCTGGCGCCTCGGCGCGAAGCGCACTTGCGATGACGGATTGTGCGGCGATTTGCAGCCGGAACCTTATCATTTGGTTGGACTGGACGTGACAGCGTTGTCCATGGCATCCACGCAATGAATATTTAGTTCCACTTAGAACTATTTATTCCGTGACAATGTATAATCGTGCAAGTTGCTCAACAACCAAACGGGACCCAAAGGCATGGCGAGCGAGGCGAAGACGCAGGAATACGAATTTGAACAGATGAACCTGCAGGTGGGAGGGCGAATCCAGCTCCTGACCCACCGCACGCTGCGCCCGATCCAGCACTTCTCTACCGTCATCGGCTGGGTCCGCGACGAGTACATGATCGTCAAGATCCCCATGGAAAATGGGGCGCCAATTGCGCTACTGGAAGGGGATAAACTGACCGTTCGCGTGTTTTCAGGCGTGAATGTGTGCGCGTTTTCGACTGTGGTGCTGCGCGTGTTTCAGCGTCCGCTGCTGTATGCACACGTGACCTTCCCGGCCAATATCCAGGGCACGAGCTTGCGTACGGCGATGCGCGTGAAGGTGGAAATTCCGGCTCAGCTGACGCGGGCGGATGGCATGCAGGCCTCGGTCTTCCTGACCAACCTGAGCGTTTCGGGTGCTTTGATTGAATCGACCCAGCCGCTCGCACGCGAGACTGAAACCGTCGGCCTCGATTTCACTTTGCTCTCAGCGCCGGGACAACACCAGGTGCGCGTGAACACGCAGGCCCTGGTGCGCAACGTGAGCGTCGCCGCTTCACCTAGCGGGACGGAAGAAGTGTTCAGCTACGGCGTGCAGTTCTCGAACCTCGATCCGGTCCACTTCACCATGCTGCAGAACCTCACTTACGAGGCCCTGCTCGCAGATCGACAAAAAATCGTTTGAACAAATAAAAAAACCGGGCCGAAGCCCGGTTTTTTTTGGGTTCAACTAGCTATTACGGATTGTTCTTGGTGATAGCGGTTGACAGGGTGGTGTTGGTGATGTCGGTACCAGCGGTCCACTTCATCGAGCTGTCGCCAGCGGTCAGCACAGGGGCAAAGGTGATTTTTTTGCCGTTTGCGTCGGTGGAGATACCGTCTTGCAGCATCAGGGTGATCGTGCCGCCAGCAACAGTAGCACCGGCTTTAACTTCTTTGGTTGCGAGGAACAGGTTAGCTGCTGGAATGCCGCCGCTGCCGTTGGAGCAGTTGGTCAGGTCACCGCCGGCTTCCTGTGCGCACAGCGCTACTGCGGTCTTCAGCGAGTCTGCTGCGGAGATTGCGTTAGCGATTTTTGCTTTAGCGGTGTAGTCCGAGTATGCAGGGATAGCAACTGCTGCCAGGATACCGATAATTGCAACAACGATCATCAGTTCGATCAGGGTGAAGCCGGCTTGAGCTTGTTGCTTCATCATTTTCATGGATTTCATTTTGCTGCTCCTCAGTAAAGAAACTAAAAATTGGGTGGGACACAGGGATAAGAGCAATCGGCGTGCCAGCCTATTTTTTAAGCAAAATGAGGGTTTTTGGACCGTAAACTGTCAAAATTTGTCGACACCACTGTCGAGATTTGTCAGGGCGCTGTCGAATTTTGTCAGTAGTAGCGTTTCCACGTGACAATTTTCGTCATGCCGTACGGAAACTCATGCGGGTACCGCCGAGGTCGAGCACATCGCCGTCGGCCAGGCGCTTGGCCACGCGGCCAAGAGGTGTGTCATTTAATAGTGGCGCTTGTTCGCCTTCGACGTGAGCTGCCGTGTAGCCGTCCGCCGCGCGGGCGATTACCACGACCTGGACGCCAGGACGGCCCAGGCTGGTGGCCGGTTTGGTCAGAGTGAGCGATTTGCCAACATTCGGGCCGTTCAGGAGTTCGATGCGGCCAAGCGGCAGGCCAACCTCCCCCGCAGCGGCGTCCATCGCCGCAGCAGAGGCCGCGCCAGGGCTGGCGCCGCTGCCATAAACTGCAGCAGCGGCAGGCGTAACAGATGTCGCCGGCGCCGGGCGCACGCCCGGCATGATGGTGGACGGTCCGGCGGCCGCAGCGGCAGCAAGCGGTCGGATGCCGTCCTGAATGAATTCGAGGTGGTACTTTGCCATCTTGATCACRTCCTTGTTTTGCAGGAAGTGCTTGCCGATGCGCAGGCCGTTAACAAATGTACCGTTGGTGCTGTGCAAATCTTCGAGGAAGGAATCGTCCAGAATAGTCGTAATCACCGCGTGCTCCCCGCTCACGGCAGGATGGTTCAGCACGATATCGTTATGGCGATGGCGGCCGAAAGTCATGCGCTCTTTACTGAGCTGGACCGTCTGCTCCACGATGCCTTCACGAGTGATGACTAATTTGGCCAATCAAATCCTCCAAACAAACAAAAACGGGGAGCCGCAGCTCCCCGTCATCATACCGAAACGATTACAGCATTGCCTTCAGCAGGCGTGCCATCTCGGACGGGTTCTTGGTCACGGTGATGCCGCAGGCTTCCATGATTTCCAGTTTGGCTTGCGCGGTGTCGGCGCCGCCGGAGATCAGTGCACCGGCGTGGCCCATGCGCTTGCCCGGAGGAGCGGTCACACCAGCGATGAAGCCTACCACTGGCTTCTTCATGTTGTCCTTGATCCAACGGGCTGCGTTGGCTTCGTCAGGACCGCCGATTTCGCCGATCATGATCACAGCGTCGGTGTCAGGATCTTCGTTGAACATGCGCATCACGTCGATGTGCTTCAGGCCGTTGATCGGGTCGCCGCCGATACCCACTGCCGAAGACTGGCCCAGGCCCAGGGCGGTCAGCTGAGCCACCGCTTCATAGGTCAGGGTGCCGGAGCGGGAAACCACGCCGATGCGGCCCTTACGGTGGATGTGACCAGGCATGATGCCGATCTTGATTTCGTCAGGAGTGATCAGGCCTGGGCAGTTCGGGCCCAGCAGCAGGGTCTTGGAACCGGCTTTAGCCATGCGATCCTTAACTTCCATCATGTCGCGGACTGGGATGCCTTCGGTGATGCAGATTGCCAGGTCCAGGTCAGCTTCAACAGCTTCCCAGATTGCCGCAGCAGCGCCTGCTGGTGGAACGTAGATCACGGACACGGTCGCACCGGTCTCGGACTTCGCTTCCTTCACGGAGGCGTAGATTGGGATGCCTTCGAAATCTTCGCCGGCTTTCTTCGGATTCACGCCAGCTACGAAGGCGTTCTTGCCGTTCGCGTAGTCGCGGCACATGCGGGTGTGGAACTGGCCGGTCTTGCCGGTGATGCCCTGGGTGATGACTTTGGTGTCTTTGTTGATCAGGATAGACATAGTGATTCCTTAATTATTTACCGGCAGCGGCAGCAACAACGGCCTTGGCTGCTTCTTCCATGGTGTCAGCGGCGATGATCGGCAGGCCGGATTCGGCCAGCATCTTCTTGCCCAGGTCTTCGTTGGTGCCCTTCATGCGCACCACCAGCGGTACGGCCAGGGACACGGCCTTGGCGCCGGCGATCACGCCTTCAGCGATCACGTCGCAGCGCATGATGCCGCCGAAGATGTTCACCAGGATGGCTTTCAGTTCCGGATTCTTCAGCATCAGCTTGAAGGCTTCGGTCACTTTCTCGGTGGTGGCACCGCCGCCCACGTCCAGGAAGTTGGCCGGCTCGCCGCCGAACAGCTTGATGGTGTCCATGGTTGCCATGGCCAGACCGGCGCCGTTCACCAGGCAGCCGATGTTGCCGTCCAGCGAGATGTAGGCCAGGTCGAACTTGGAAGCTTCCACTTCAGCTGGATCTTCTTCGTCCAGGTCGCGRTARGCSACGATTTCCGGGTGACGGAACAGGGCGTTGGCGTCGAAGTTGAACTTGGCGTCCAGCGCGATGACCTTGCCGGAGCCGGTCAGGATCAGCGGGTTGATTTCAGCCAGGGAGGCGTCGGTTTCCCAGTAAGCCTGGTACAGGCCCTTCAGGTTGGCGACGGCGTCGGCGATCGAACCTTCCGGCACGCCGATCTTGGCAGCGATGCCAGCGGCTTCAGCGTCGGTCAGGCCCACGGCTGGATCGATAGCGATCGAGTGGATCTTCTCCGGGTGGGACTCGGCAACTTCTTCGATGTCCATACCGCCTTCGGAGGAAGCCATCAGCACAACCTTCTGGGTGACACGGTCGGTCACCAGGGATACGTACAGTTCTTTCTTGATGTCCGCGCCTTCTTCGATCARCAGGCGACGTACCTTCTGGCCTTCAGGGCTGGTCTGGTGGGTGATCAGCTGCATGCCCATGATCTGGTTTGCGTATTCTTTTACCTGCTCCAGCGACTTGGCTACTTTCACGCCGCCGCCTTTACCACGGCCACCAGCATGGATCTGTGCCTTCACGACCCAAACCGGGCCGCCCAGGGTTTCAGCAGCTTTCACTGCCTCGTCCACGGACATGCACGGGATGCCGCGCGGTACGGTCACTCCGAACTTTCGGAGGATCTCTTTGCCTTGATACTCATGGATTTTCATGCTGGCTTTCCCTTCTGATACAGATGTGTGTATGAATACGGTTTATGTTAGTTTGGACAGCACCTAGGCTGCGTCTGCCTTTTGGACAAACCAGCGCGGGTAAAACTCGGCAACTGCCTCGCCATCGGTCTTCAGGGCGTGGCACTTATCAAGTTGGAACGGCTTTTCATGATGCTCGGAGCGTTCACGCACCGGCCATACGTCGTTGGCGAAGGCCTGAATGGCAGCCGTGGGCAGGATCTGAGCCAGTTCGGTCAGATGCGTGCAGCCCAAAACACCAGCAAGGCGTTGCTTCACTTCGTTGCGGAATCCCTTCATCAGATTGAGGCCGACGAGGGTTTTATAGGCGGAACCGATGGTGTTACAACGGCCGGGGTAAGGAACTGCATCCGAGACAGCTTCAGCGTCCACAATAGTCAGCTGCTTATCGACAGTGATACGCAGCCAGAGGTCGTGCAGGGCTTCTCCGCCTTTGCGGGGGCCCGATGCCAGCATGGTATCAATGGATTTGATGTCCGTTATATGAGCGTCAAGATCCCATAGGCCATCTTCGCGGGCGAACGCTTTGATGTCTATGGCGCGCGTATGTCTCAGCGCACGTCGGGAGACTGGATTTGACAAGGACATAAGACCGATGCCACTTTCGTGGCCAAATTAATAAGCAGCTAATGTACGCCGCAGCTTCTACGGACAACCACCGCACCCGCGGTGCTGCATAAAACCCTAAAAGTGTAGCACACCGCGCCGCAACACGGCTATTTCAGGGTTTCGTAGTCCGCTGTGGTCTGCAGGTCCACCAGCACCTTGCGCGGCCCTTCCGTGAAGGAAGGTGAAGCGAAGCTTTCGCGCGAATCGCGGCCATCCCAGTCTATATCTGCTATTTCCAGCAGTGATGGGAAGATTTGGGTGTGCGTGATTTTGCGATCGCGATTGGCTTGCAGCGCCGCGGCAATTTGCGGATGGGACTCGCGATAAGCGGCGTTCATCCAGACCAGCATCGGCACATGGGTGTCAAAACGTGTGGCCGGATGCTGCGTGTGCATAAACAGGCCGCGCTTGTCGTCGAACAGGTTTTCGCCATGGTCGGAGGTGAACAGCAGAATGGCCGGGCGCGTCTCCTGCGACAGCGTGGCGATCACGCGCGACAGGAATTTGTCGGCTTCGATCACCGTGTTGTCGTACGAGTTCACCGTCGCTTCGCGGTCGGCGGGCTGCGGCGCGTTGATGCCCAGGTCACTCAAGGTCGGCGTGAACACCCGCGAATCGGCGCCATACCGTTCTTCATAAGGGATATGGCTGCCGATCATATGGAGCAGCACAAACTGCCGAGGCCCGGCCTGGCGCACGAAGGAGCTGAACATGGGCAGCAGATTKGCGTCGGTGCGCAGATGGAAATCCTGAGCGTCGTGACCCTGCTCCACAACATTGGCATCGCGCGCATACGGGGAGCGTTCCTGATTGGATATCCAGGCGGTCTGGAAACCGGCTTCACGGAAGGTCTTCACCAGCGTCGCTTCCTGCTTGCCGATATGGCGCGCAACGATGTTCGGCACCGCGGCATTGGTCCAGTTAGCGGTCGATGCGACATCGCTGAAGGACAGCAGGTCCGGCCCCAACGCGGCAAGATTAGGCGTCGTTGGCCGCTTGTAGCCGTTCAGCTGCAAGTGGTCATAGCGCAGGCTTTCGCCAAGCGCGAAAACAACCAGTACCGGCTGGGACGGCGCAGCCGGGCGGCCGTGCACGCTGGCAAAGCTGGCCGTTTTGTTTTGCTGGTGATACATACGGGTCAGCGACATTGCCAGGCCACTGGGAAATGCCAGATTGGCCGTCGCGTGCTCGAAGAAAGGCGGCAGGCGCAATTGCTGCGACAAGGTCACACGCGTGACCATGGCCAGCATGGCCGCCATCAGCAAGCCGGCGAACAGACGCTTGCGTGCTTCAGCGCCAAGCTTCCATGTGCGGTCGATGGATAATGCCAGCAGCACATAGGCGAGCACGCTGAGCGGCACCAACCACACCAGCCAGCCGAAGGAGGCCAGCACCTGCCGGGTCTGCGCCCATTCGGTATTCCATGTGGCGGAAATCAGGGCATCACCGGGGACGCTGTGATAGGCGAGGGTCAGGTAGGCGAACGGGCCGGCCAGCAGTGCGAATGGCGTCAGCGCCAGGAAGTAGTGCCGCGGCCGGGGCAGCAGCACCAGCGGGCACAGCAGCAGGAACAGCGAGAAGCCCAGCAATCCAATGGCATCGCGCGGGGATGCCAGCTGGTCGGTGGTCAGCACAACAAGGCTGGGCAACCATAGCCATCCGGCCAGGAGCCCCGCCTTCAGGACATTGCTACGCATGTTGCTGTTTCTGAAGGGAAAAGCCGATTGTAGCCGATGACGGGTGCTTAGTAATCTTCGTCGGGCATCGTGCCCTTCATGGCGGTGCGGATGGCTTTTTGCGAGAAGCCGCGCGCCAGCAGGAAGCGCATTTGCTTGTTGCGGCCTTCGGGATCGGTGGCGACTTCGCCGAATTTGCGCTGCCAGACTTCGCAGCAGCGCTCGACTTCGTTTTCCTTCAGCTCGGTCTTGATCCCGGTCAGCATCTCGCCCTCGATGCCGTGGCTTTGCAGCTCGGCGACGATGCGGCTGTTGCCGTAGCGGGCGCTGCGGCGATGCACGAGATTTTCAGAGAAGCGCTCTTGCGAGAGCCATTTGTTTTGTTCGAGGAAGTTGAGCAGGGCTTCGAGGTCGTCGCCTTCTTCCGCATAGCGCGAGAGTTTGCGCGACAGTTCCAGACGGCTGTGCTCGCGCTGCGAGAGCAGGCGCAAGGCGCGGGCTTTGAGAGAGAGGGGGGGGCGGGGCATAACAAAAACGGCGGATCGATGATCCGCCCTACGACACATTGTTGGCATGTCCAACGCATGGCGTAGGGCGGGTCATTGACCCGCCGCTGTGCGATTATTCGACGGCTTTGAGCTTCGGTGCGGCGACTTCTTCGCCGTCGTCGTTCACGACCGGCAGTGCGCGCACGCCGAGGGCTGCGCGGACCTTGTTCTCGATTTCGCGCGCCAGCGCTGGACGCTCTTTCAGGAACAGGCGGGCATTGTCCTTGCCCTGGCCGATGCGTTCGCCTTCGTAGCTGTACCACGAACCGGACTTCTCAACGATCTTGGCTTCCACGCCCAGATCGATGATTTCGCCTTCGCGGGAAGTGCCTTCGCCATACAGAATGTCGAAGTGGGCTTCCTTGAACGGAGGCGCGATCTTGTTCTTGACGACCTTGACCTTGGTTTCGTTACCGATCACCTCGTCGCCGGACTTGATGGAGCCGGTGCGGCGGATGTCCAGGCRCACGGAGGCGTAGAACTTCAGTGCATTACCGCCGGTGGTGGTTTCCGGCGAGCCGAACATCACGCCGATCTTCATACGGATCTGGTTAATGAAGATGACCAGAGTGTTGGTGCGGTTGATGGTGCCGGTCAGCTTGCGCAGCGCTTGCGACATCAGACGGGCCTGCAGGCCTGGCAGCGAGTCACCCATATCGCCTTCGATTTCCGCTTTCGGGGTCAGCGCGGCGACCGAGTCGACCACGATCAGGTCCACGGAACCTGAGCGCACCAGCGCATCGCAGATTTCCAGGGCCTGTTCGCCGGTGTCCGGCTGGGAGATCAGCAGCTCGTGCAGGTTCACGCCCAGCTTCTGCGCGTAGACCACGTCCAGCGCGTGTTCCGCGTCAATGAAGGCGCAGGTGCCGCCCATTTTCTGCATTTCGGCGATGGCCTGCAGGGTCAGGGTGGTTTTACCGGACGATTCCGGACCGTAGATCTCGACCACGCGGCCGCGCGGCAGGCCGCCTACGCCCAGGGCGATGTCCAGACCCAGGGAGCCGGTGGACACGGTCTGTACTTCCTCGATCGGAGCCGAGGCGTCCATGCGCATCACGGAGCCCTTGCCGAACTGCTTTTCAATCTGTGCCAGCGCGGCGGCCAGCGCCTTGGCTTTTTCAGATGCGGGGATTACAGCTTTTTTATCGTCCATGATGTTCTTTCGCGCAGTTGGTTGGTCGCAATTAGTCGCTACAGACGGTACTGTATAAAAAAACAGTGCTTTTGACAAGCACTGTTTTTAAATCTTTGAGGGGGATCAAAAAGTAGCTACATTAGCGTTATGCGTATTTTACTTGCCGAAGATGACAGCGTCCTTGCCGACGGCCTGACACGTTCCCTGCGCCAGTCCGGTTATGCCATTGATTGCGTAAAAAACGGGCAGGAAGCCGACACCGCCCTCTCCACCCAGGAATTCGATCTGCTGATTCTGGACCTTGGCCTGCCCAAGCTGTCCGGTCTGGAAGTGCTGCGCCGCTTGCGTTCGCGCGGCTCGCTGCTGCCGGTGCTGATCCTGACGGCTGCCGATTCGGTCGAACAGCGCGTCAACGGCCTCGATCTGGGCGCGGACGATTACATGGCCAAGCCTTTCGCCCTGTCCGAACTGGAAGCGCGCGTACGGGCGCTGACCCGGCGCGGCCAGRGTGGCGGTTCTACCGTCATAAAGCATGGCCCCCTCACCTACGACCAGGTGGGGCGCAGCGCCTATATTAATGACCAGATGCTGGACCTGTCGGCGCGCGAACTGGGCCTGCTGGAAATCCTGCTGGCGCGCACGGGACGGCTGGTGTCGAAGGAACAGCTGGTCGACCACCTGTGCGAATGGGGCGAGGAAGTCAGCAACAACGCCATCGAAGTCTATGTGCACCGCCTGCGCAAGAAGATCGAAGTGGGCGGCGTGCGCATCGCCACCGTGCGCGGGCTGGGCTACTGCCTGGAGAAGTTTTCCGCCGCATCCGGCGCTGAAGGCAAGTGAGCGAGGAAAAGGCCAGCTGGCAACAGGCGCCCGCCGCCGAAGCCAACGAAATCCAGCACTCCCTGTTCGGCGAGATCCTGGACTGGATGCTCGCCCCCCTGCTGCTGCTCTGGCCAATGAGCATCGCGATTACCTACCTGGTCGCAAAATCCATCGCCAACCAGCCTTTCGACCACGCGCTGGAAGATAACGTCACCGTGCTGTCGCAGCAGGTGCGTGAAGTGGATGGCCAGGTGATCGAGCGCCTGTCCGGCTCCGCGCGCGACATCCTGCGCGCCGACGATGTGGACAGCGTCTACTTCCAGATCATGGACCCGCGCGGCAATCATGTGGACGGCGACCGCGATCTGCCGCAGCCGCAAGCCGCGCCCGATCCGGACAGCTTCCGCGCCGGCAGCGTGAACTTTCGTAACGACACCCTGCACGGCACGCCAATCCGCGTGGCCTATTCCTACGTGAACCTGGAGAAGGACAAGGACCACGATCCGCGCCTGGCCCTGGTACAGGTGGCGGAAACGCTGGAGAAGCGCGCCAAGCTGGCCAATGAAATCATCAAGGGCGTGATCCTGCCGCAGTTCATCATCCTGCCCATCGTGCTGGCGCTGGTGTGGTTTGCGCTGTCACGCGGGCTGCTGCCGCTGGCCGAGCTGCAGGAGCGCATCCGCGCACGGCCGGAGGATGACCTGAGTCCCATTCCGCCCAATCAGGTGCCGGAGGAAATCACGCCGCTGGTACGCTCGCTCAACGAAATGCTGGAACGCCTGAAGCTGTCCATCGACCGATCGAACTGGGTGAGCTGGCGCGCACCACGGTACAGGACTGGGTGCAGGCGTCCTTCAATTACAAGATCGACCTGGGCTTCGAGCCGCCGACCGAGCAGGTGCCGGTATCCGGCAATCCGATGATGCTGCGCGAAATGCTGTCCAACCTGATCGACAACGCCCTGCGCTACACGCCACGCGGCGGCGCCGTGACGGTGCGCGTACGGCGTGCGGGCGATCACGCGATCCTCGAAGTGGAAGACAACGGTCCCGGCATCCCACCAGCCGAACGTGCCCACGTATTCGAGCGCTTCTACCGGATTCTCGGCAGCACGGCCGAAGGCAGCGGCCTTGGCCTGGCCATCGTGCGCGAAGTCGCGCAGCAGCATAATGCGGAGCTGGACCTGTTCAGCAATCCGCGCTGCCATGATCCCAAATATCCCGGCTGCCTGTTTCGGCTGACGTTCGAGATCCGTCCGCCCGAGCCGATTGAAAACGACGAGGTCCCGCATTTTGGATAAGCGCGAACAGCACTGGCGCAAAGCACGCCGCGTAACCGGCCTGCTGCTGGCAGCATGGCTGCTGACGACTTTCTGCGTGGTGTTCTTCGCACGCGAACTGAATGGCTTGTTCATCTTCGGCTGGCCGCTGAACTTTTATCTGGCGGCGCAAGGCGCATCACTGGCCTACCTGGGCATCATCGGTGGCTACGCCATCTATATGCGGCGGCTGGACCGCGCCTACGCAGCGGAGGCCGGCCAGTGAAAAACAGCTTCTTCCGCCGCCTGTCGCGCTACTACCTGATCTTCACTTCCTGCTTTGCGGCCTTCCTGATCGCGCTGGCAGTGCTGGAAAAGGAAGGCATGCCCCGCCTGTGGATCGGCTATCTGTTCATGTTCGCCACCATCGTGCTGTACGCATCGATCGGCGTGATTTCGCGCACTTCGAATGTGTCTGAATACTATGTGGCCGGGCGGCGCGTGCCCGCGCTGTTCAACGGCATGGCCACCGCTGCGGACTGGATTTCCGCCGCCAGTTTCATCTCGCTGGCGGGCGGCCTGTATCTGCACGGTTTCGACGGACTGGCCTACATCATGGGCTGGACCGGCGGCTACTGCCTGGTCGCGCTGCTGATCGCGCCCTATCTGCGCAAGTTTGCGCAGTACACGATTCCCGACTTTCTGGCAGCGCGCTATGGCGGCGATTATCACGGGCGCCCTGTGCGGCTGCTGGCGGTGGCGGCGACCATCATCGTGTCCTTCACCTATGTGGTGGCGCAGATTTATGCGGTGGGTCTGATCGCTTCGCGTTTCACGGGTGTGGACTTCTCGGTCGGTATCTTCCTTGGTCTGGCCAGCATTCTGGTGTGCTCCTTCCTCGGCGGCATGCGCGCCATCACGTGGACCCAGGTGGCGCAATACATCATCATCCTGGTGGCGTTCTTGATTCCGGCCATGTGGCTGTCGGTGAAGCACGCCGACAATCCGATACCGCAGGTGGCCTACGGCAAACTGCTGCCCCAGCTGACGGCGCGCGAGAACGTGCTGGCCCATGATGAAGCGGAAGCGGAGGTGCGATCGATCTTCCGCCAGCGCGCGGACGACTATGATGTTCGCCTGAATGGCCTGCCTGCTTCGTGGGAATCGGGGCGCCAGGAAGCCCAGCACAATCTCGACGCCGTCAAGCGGCGCAGTGGCTCGCTGCTGGAAATCCGCGCCGCCGAACGCGCGCTGATCGCCTATCCGAAAAGCGTGGAAGAAGCGGCCGCGCTGTGGTCCAGCCAGCGCGACTACAATATGGCGCGTGCCGCCGACATCGTGCCGCATGCGGAGCCCTTCCCCGGCGCCACGCGCGAACAGTCGGACAACAAACGCCTGAATTTCCTCGCCCTGGTGTTCTGCCTGATGGTGGGCACGGCCGCCCTGCCGCACATCCTGATGCGCTCCTACACCACACCGTCGGTGCATGACACGCGCGTCTCCGTGTTCTGGACGCTGTTCTTTATCCTGCTGGTCTACCTGTCCATTCCGGCACTGGCCGTGCTGGTCAAATACGATATTTACAGCGCGCTGGTGGGCAGCGATTTCTCGAAGCTGCCAACCTGGGTGTCCTATTGGGCCAATGTGGACAAGACCAACCCGCTGCTGGCGATCAACGATGTGAATCACGACGGCATCGTGCAGCTGGGCGAGATCCTGATCGATTCGGACGTGCTGGTGCTGGCCACGCCGGAAATCGCGGGACTACCGTATGTGATATCGGGACTGGTGGCAGCGGGCGGCTTGGCGGCGGCCCTGTCCACTGCGGACGGGCTGCTGCTGGCGATCTCGAACGCGCTGTCGCACGACATCTACTACAAGCTGGTCGACCCTAATGCATCCACTCAAAAGCGAGTGACAATTTCCAAATTGCTGTTACTGGCGGTTGCCTTTATCGCTTCCTACGCAGCTTCAACCAAACCGGGCGACATCCTGTCGCTGGTTGGCGCCGCCTTCTCGCTGGCGGCTTCCACCCTGTTCCCGGCCCTGGTACTGGGCGTGTTCTGGGATCGCGCCAATCGCCAGGGCGCCATGGCAGGCATGGTGGCGGGCTTCTTTACCTGCCTGTTGTATATGCTGCACACCAATCCAGTGCTGGGCGGCAGCCTGTCGGGCGAATGGTTTGGCATTGCGCCCATTTCGGCGGGCGTGTTCGGCGTGCCAGTCGGGCTGCTGGCCGTGATCGTTGTCAGCCTGCTGACGCCGCAGCCGGACGAGGAAAGCGTGGCGCTGATCCGCTACATCCACACACCTGAAACGCCCCCTCAGCCCAAGCTGTGACAATTAGTGGATTTTCAACGGATGTTGCCGTGCTAATGTCGCGGCATGATAAAAACTATACTCGCCCTCCTCATTGCTGCGGCGACGTCTGCGGCTTCCGCCCAGCAGCAGCCCATCGAAGACTTCTTCAACAACCCTGAATTCAACGAGCCGGTCCTATCGCCAAGCGGCCGCTATC
>NZ_JBFRDW010000095.1:0-12583 GCF_052113985.1 Pseudoduganella sp. RAF53_2
GCAAGGACAGACAGGACCCCGCCATGACTTCTTCTGCCGCGATTTCCGATAACGATGCCGCCCGCTTCCTTGCGCAGGCGTCGATGGGCGCCAGCCGGGCGCTGATTGCCGAGGTCAAGTCCCTCGGCTACGGCGGCTGGCTCGATGCCCAGTTCGCCATGCCGTCCAGCGGAACGCGCTGGGACTGGCTGGTGGCCAAAGGCTTCAATGCCCTCACCTACAAAAATTCCGAGCAAGGCTTCGACGCGGCCGTCTGGCGCAAGTTGATTGCCGCGCCGGATACCTTGCGCCAGCGCGTTACGCTGGCACTGTCGGAAATCCTGGTCGTGTCGATCGACAGCCTGACGGGCTCCGGCTGGAAAGCCTTCTCGGCGGCGGCCTATCTCGATCTGCTGGAAGCGAGCGCTTTCGGCAACTACCGCACTTTGCTGGGCCAGGTATCGACCAGCGTCGCCATGGGCCAGTACCTGACCTTCCGCGGCAACCAGAAAGCGAATGCCGTCACCGGCTCGCATCCCGACGAGAACTACGCCCGCGAACTGATGCAGCTCTTCACCATCGGCCTGGTGCAGCTCAATCAGGACGGCACGCCCAAGCTGGTCAACGGCAAGCAGGTCTACACCTATACGCAGGACGACGTCAGCGGTCTGGCGCGCGTGATGACAGGCTGGGACTTCGACCTCGCCGGCGGCGACAAGAACACACCGGACTTCGTGCGCCGGCCGATGACCCAATACCCATCCCGTCACGAAACGGGCACCGCATCCCTGCTTGGCCGTACCCTGTCCGCCGGCATGAGCGGCGCGGACTAACTCTCCGCAGCGCTGGACGTGATCTTCGCCCAGCCCAACGTCGCCCCCTTCATCAGCCGCCAGTTGATACAGCATCTGGTGACGAGCAATCCGAGCCCGGACTTCGTCTCGCGCATCGCCGCCGTGTTCAACAACGACGGCAACAACGTGAAAGGCAATCTGCGCGCCGTGATCCGCGCCCTGTTGCTGGACCCCGAAGCGCGCCAGTCCAGCGCTGCCTCCGCCAGTTTCGGCAAACTGCGCGAACCCATGCTGCGCTTCCTGGCTTGGGCGCGGGCTTACAACGCCACGTCGGCCTCCGATGCCTGGGCGATCGGCAATACCTCGGATCCCGCGACCAGGCTGGGACAAAGTCCGCTGCGTTCACCGTCCGTGTTCAACTTCTTCCGCCCCGGTTATGTGCCGCCCAACAGCGCGCTGGCCACGGCAGGATTAGTGGCGCCGGAATTCCAGCTGTCGAACGAATCCTCGACTGTCGGCTATGTGAACTATATGCAGCGCGCCGTCTACTCCGGCATCGGCGACGTGAAGGCCGATTACAGCACGCTGGCGCCGCTGGCCGACAATGGCGCCGCTCTGCTGGCCGAAATCAACACGGTGCTAGCCGCCGGCCAGCTGGACGCGGAAACGCAAGCCCTGGTCGCCGGCGCCCTGAACGCCATGCCCAAAGGGACGGACAACGCCCGCCGCAACCGCATCGCTGCCGCCCTGACCCTGGTCATGGCCGCACCGAACTTTGTCGTTCTCAAGTAAGGAGCCGCCATGAACCGCAGCATGAACGCATCACGCCGCGCCTTCCTGAAGCGCGCTTCTGCACTCTCCGTCGCCGGCGTGGCAACGCCGTGGGCGCTGAACCTGGCCGCCATGGCCGAAGCCTCGGCCGCAACGGCCACCGATTACAAGGCCATCGTCTGCGTCTTCCTTTACGGCGGCAACGACTACGCCAACACGCTGGTGCCCTACGACGCGGCCAACTACAACGCCTACTTCAATCTGCGTCCCAAGCTGGCGTATGGCCGCGACGCGCTGGCGCCCACCGCGCTGCTGCCCGTCACTGCGCCGGTGGACTCCAGCGGTATCGCCCGGCAATACGCGCTGGCGCCTGAACTGGCCCCTCTGCTGCCGCTCTTCAACGCGGGCAAGATGGGCGTGCTGCTGAATGTGGGTACGCTGATCCAGCCAACCACCAAACAGCAATATCTGAGCAACGCCGTGCCGCTGCCGCCCAAACTGTTCTCGCACAACGACCAGCAATCCGTATGGCAGTCCTCCGCACCGGAAGGCGCCACGTCCGGCTGGGGCGGACGCATGGGCGATTTGTTCGAGTCCGGCAATGGCAACGCCACCTTTACTTGCGTGAACGTGTCCGGCAATGCGGTGTATTTGTCGGGACGTTCGGCGGTGCAGTACCAGGTCACGCCCAACGGTTCGGTCGCCTTTGCGGGCTTGCAAAAGCCGCTGTTCGGATCGACCGCCGCCAGCGCCGCCTTGCAAGCCCTGGTCACCCAGCAGCGCACGCACTTGATGGAGCAGGAATACACGCGCGTCGCCAAGCGCGCCATCGACGCCAACACGGTGCTCAGCGGCGCTCTGGCCGGTGGTCCTGCGATCAACACGCCTTTCCCGGCTGGGAACAGCCTGGCGGACCAGCTGAAAATGGTGGCGCGCATGATCTCCGTCGGCAGTTCGCTGGGCGCCAGGCGGCAGGTCTTCTTCGTCTCGCTGGGCGGCTTCGACAACCACGATGGCCTGAGCACCGTGCATCCGGGCTTGCTGGCGACAGTGGCGAATGCCATGTCTTCGTTCTACGCGGCGACGCAGGAACTGGGCGTGGCGGACAAAGTCACAGCCTTCACTGCCTCCGACTTCGGCCGTACGCTGACCGTGAACACCGACGGCTCCGACCATGGCTGGGGCAGCATGCACTTCGTGCTGGGCGGCGCCGTCCAGGGCCAGCGCTTCTACGGCACGGCGCCCATTGTCGCCAACAACGGCCCCGACGACGTCGGCCAGGGCCGCCTGCTGCCGACGACATCGGTCGACCAATACGCCGCCACGCTCGGCCGCTGGCTCGGCATCAGCGACAGCAACCTGCTCACCCTGCTGCCTAACCTGGCCAACTACAACGCCTCCGCCCGCACCCTCGGCTTCCTTTAATTCGGGGGCGTAATTCGGGGCAGGTCTGTCATTCGGACGCCCAAGCAGATTCTTTGCACCCGATCAAGGCGCTTCGGCAAATACCGAAGCGCCTGCAATTTGCGGTACGTCCTGACAGGAATCAACGCGCCGAGCCAGCGCCGCGCAACCGAGTCTCCAAATGACGGATCCGACCCAGAATTGTGAAAATAATCACATTTTTGCGGCTTCCTCGCGGCTTTCAAGTCTATTGCATGACGCGGAAAAAGATTTCGTCATGCGAAAGATTCCAGATTGAGTAAAATATAGGCCTTGTACGAGGAAGGCGGCCCACGCCTCACTCGCGGAACTCACATCTGATCGCATACGAGGGAATCAACATGGCAGCAGAAAATCCAAAAATCATCTATACCCTGACTGACGAGGCGCCGCTGCTGGCAACCTATTCCCTGCTCCCCATCATCAAGAAGTTCACGGCGCCGGCTGGCGTTGATGTCGTTTCCAGCGATATCTCGGTCGCAGCGCGTGTTCTGGGCGAGTTCTCGGAATACCTGACCGACGAACAAAAAGTACCGAACAATCTGGCCGCACTGGGCGCTCTGACCCTGCGTCCGGAAGCCAACATCATCAAGCTGCCGAACATCAGCGCCTCCGTGGCCCAGCTGAAGGCGGCCGTGCTCGAACTGCAAGGCCGCGGCTACAAGCTGCCGGACTATCCTGAGAATCCGAAGACCGACGAAGAAAAGGCCCTGAAGGCACGCTACGGCAAGTGCATCGGCTCCGCCGTGAATCCGGTCCTGCGCGAAGGTAACTCCGACCGCCGCGCGCCAAAGGCGGTGAAGGAATACGCACGCAAGCACCCGCACTCGATGGGCGAATGGAGCCAGGCTTCGCGCACCCACGTTTCGCACATGCACCACGGCGACTTCTACCACGGCGAAAAGTCCATGACCCTGGACAAAGCCCGTGAAGTGAAGATGGAACTGCTGACCGCTTCCGGCAAGACCATCGTGCTGAAGCCGAAGGTCGCGCTGCAGGCCGGCGAAATCATCGACTCCATGTTCATGTCCAAGAAGGCCCTGCTGGAGTTCTACGAAAAGCAGATCGACGACGCCTACAAGACCGGCGTGATGTTCTCGCTGCACGTGAAGGCGACCATGATGAAGGTGTCGCACCCGATCGTGTTCGGCCACTGCGTGCGCATCTTCTACAAGGAGGCATTCGCCAAGCACGCCAAGACCTTCGAGGAACTGGGCGTGAACGTGAACAACGGTATGGTCAATCTGTACGAAAAGATCGAGACCCTGCCAGCGTCGCAGAAGGAAGAGATCCTGAAGGACCTGCACGCATGCCACGCCAACCGTCCGGAACTGGCCATGGTCGATTCGGCCAAAGGCATCACCAACTTCCATTCGCCTAACGACATCATCGTTGACGCTTCCATGCCTGCCATGATCCGTATCGGCGGCAAGATGTGGGGCGCCGATGGCCGTCCGAAGGATGTCAAGGCCGTCATGCCTGAATCGACCTTCGCCCGTATCTACCAGGAGATGATCAACTTCTGCAAATGGCACGGCAACTTCGACCCGACCACTATGGGCACCGTGCCTAACGTGGGCCTGATGGCGCAGCAAGCCGAGGAATACGGTTCGCACGACAAGACTTTCGAAGTACCGGAAGCCGGCGTTGCCAACATCACCGACCTGGCCACCGGCGAAGTGCTGCTGACCCAGAACGTGGAAGAAGGCGATATCTGGCGTATGTGCCAGGTCAAGGACGCGCCGATCCGTGACTGGGTSAAGCTGGCCGTKACCCGCGCCCGCAAYTCCGGCATGCCKGCSRTSTTCTGGCTGGACCCRTACCGTCCRCACGAAAACGAAGTGATCAAGAAGGTGCAGGTGTACCTGAAGGATCACGACACCAGCGGCCTGGATATCCAGATCATGTCGCAGGTGCGTGCAATGCGCTACACCCTGGAGCGCGTATCGCGCGGCCTGGACACCATCTCGGTGACCGGCAACATCCTGCGCGACTACCTGACCGACCTGTTCCCGATTCTGGAACTGGGCACCTCGGCCAAGATGCTGTCCATCGTTCCACTGATGGCCGGCGGCGGCATGTACGAAACCGGCGCCGGCGGTTCGGCTCCTAAGCACGTAAAGCAGCTGGTCGAAGAAAACCACCTGCGCTGGGATTCGCTGGGCGAGTTCCTGGCGATGGCGGTGTCGCTGGAAGACCTGGGCCTGAAGTTCGGCAACGAGAAAGCCAAAGTGCTGGCCAAGACCCTGGACGAAGCGACCGGCAAGCTGCTGGACAATAACAAGTCCCCATCGACCCGCACCGGTGAACTGGATAACCGCGGTTCCCACTTCTACCTGGCGCTGTACTGGGCACAAGCCCTGGCAGCTCAGAACGAAGATGCTGAACTGAAGGCGAAGTTCACGCCACTGGCGAAGACGCTGTCCGAAAACGAGACCAAGATCGTCGACGAACTGAACTCGGTACAGGGCAAGGAAATGGACATCGGCGGTTACTACTACCCTGATCCAGCCAAGACCGAAGCCGTGATGCGTCCAAGCGCAACCCTGAACGCAGCGCTGAATTCGATCTAAATTCATTCGCTGAAACGGCGGTGCACAGCAAATGTGCACCGCCGTTTTCTTTTTTCAAATCAAAGGCTTGGATCTCAGTGGCCGGCCTTGTTAACAGACTTGTCCACAAAACCTGTTAACAATTGCTTGCGCAGAAATGCGCGCGTGATGCCGCTGGTCTCGTCCAGTTTCGTATCCAT
Source organism: Pseudoduganella sp. RAF53_2 (assembly GCF_052113985.1). NCBI lineage: Bacteria > Pseudomonadati > Pseudomonadota > Betaproteobacteria > Burkholderiales > Oxalobacteraceae > Pseudoduganella > Pseudoduganella sp. RAF53_2. Next base: position 5,740 of record NZ_JBFRDW010000095.1, read on the forward strand.
GACAAAGTGCCCGCCATCGAGTATGTGCACTTCCGCGTTCGGGTTATCGCGGCGGAAGGCGTGGGCACCGGGCTCGATGAACGCAGGATCGTACTTGCCCCACACCACCAGCGTCGGCAGCTGCCGCTGACGCAGCCAGGCTTGCCACTGCGGATACGCCGCCAGATTATGCTGGTAGTCGTAAATCAGGTCGGCCTGAATGCGCACCTGGCCGGGGCGATTCAGATACGCCCATTCGTCCATCCACAAATCGGGGTTGTAGGCTTCCACGTCGGGATCGGTGCCGATGTGGCGTCCGCGTGTGACGGCGACCGATTGGTGCGCAGCGATCACTTCCTTCTCATGGGCCGCGCGGTCCGCCCAGAACGGCTTGCGCTTGGCCCACATGGTACCGAGACCTTCTTCATAGACGTTCCCGTTCTGGAAAACCAGCGCCTGCACAGCGTCAGGGCGCGCCATCGCCATGCGCATGCCAACCGGTGCGCCGTAATCCTGCATGAGCAGCACATAGCGGCGCGCACCCACTGCGTCGGTGAATTTCTGCATGAGCTTTGCCAGGTTATCGAAGGTATAGGCGAAAGTGTCCGGGTCCGGCGCATCGCTGTTGCCGAAGCCGGGATAGTCGGGGGCGACGAGGTGGTACTCGTCGCCCAGCTTGCGCAACAGGCCCTCGTACATGCGTGAGGAACTTGGTACGCCGTGGAGCAGGAGAACCGTGGGCTTGCTGGCATCACCGGCTTCGCGGTAAGCGATGGTGACGTCGTCTACCTTGACCGTACGATAGGCTACGGGGGCTGCGTGCGCGGCGCCGGCCAGCGCGAGAGCTGCTGCTGCAAGGGCTTTCATCAGGTTCTCCTGGTCAGGGGTATCAGAACGAAAATACGGTGTAGCCGTCCGCCGAGATCTGCGCGATGCTTGGCAGGCCGGAGGTACCGGGTACGCTGTTGTCGGTGATCAGATCGAAGCCCGCCTGCTCCACTTCTTCACGGGCGCCAAACACGTCGGCGCAGCCGCAGGAAACGCCAACCACTTTGTCTTCGACGGCTTTGTAAAGCGCGTGGATTGGGTGGGCGGAATTGGCCAGCACACCTGGCCAGCGCGTGCCGGTGCCCTGGAAGTAGATACCGACTTCGGTGCCTTTCTGCTTGAAGTCATAGGCGGCTGCCAGGCCGTTGAACATACGGCCCAGTGCTTCTTCGCCGGCTTTGGGATCGGACAGGATGATGATGGCTGCTTTCATGGTTTTCTCCAATTGGTTGCTGGTCAGGGTTGGTCAGGTCTTTCACCGCAAGCTGCAGCGGATGGAAGCCATTCTATTTATTGACCAGCCGGAGAAAAACTATGCAAAACTCAATTCATTATTTCGCTCAGCGAAATCAGCGCCTAATTCAGATGGGCATGCGCGCGCAGGTCAGCCACCAGCCGGTCGATAAAATTGCGCACTTTCGACGAACCATATTTGCTTTCGCGATGCAAAACGTGGACGGGCCACACCGCCTCCTCGTAATCGGCCAGCACAATTTGAAGGCGCCCGGCGGCCACGTCATCCGCAATCTGGTAGGACAGCAATCGGCAGATACCCAGGCCAGCCAGTACCGCATCGATCGCCGCATCATTGCTGGTCACCGTCAGACGCGGCTTCATGCGCACCATGGTCGGATCGTCCACCGCGCCGAATTTCCATTCCACCCGCGGCGATATGCCACTGGCGGCGATGATGGTATGGCGCAGCAGATCCGCCGGATGCTGCGGTACGCCGTTCTTCGCCAGGTACTCGGGCGAAGCGCACAGCACGCGCCGCACCTGCCCTACTTTCAACGCCTTCAGACTGGAATCCGGCAGATGGCCAATGCGCACGGCAACATCGATTCCCTCATCGACCAGGTTCACAATTCGGTCGAGAAAGTAGGCCGATACTTCCACCTCAGGGTAGTCCTTCAGAAAACCCAGAATGCAAGGCATGATGAATGACTTCCCGAACAGCACTGAGGAAGTGACGGACAGATTGCCCTTGGGCGCCGAATTCACGCCCGCCGCCGCCTCATTCGCTTCCGCGATACTGGCCAGGATGTTGCGCGTGTCATCCAGGTAGCGGCGGCCTGCTTCGGTCAGCCGCACATTGCGCGTGGTCCGCAGTAGCAGCTTCACGCCCAGTTGTTCTTCCAGGCTCGAAATGGCGCGCGTGACAGCGGCAGGGGATAAATCCAGCCGGCGCGCGGCAGCCGCGAAGCTCTCCTCGTCGCCGACGGCGGCAAATACGTTCATCAGGTGGATCTGATCCATTTATTTCTCCGTGCGAAATGCTGATTTGCGTTGAGCGCGTATTCTTGTTCGCCGCATTATTTCGCAAAATGCAGACTACAGCAATCATCACCAGGAGAATGCAATGTCTGACAATAGCAATTTCCACGCGGGCGAACGTGCAGTGCAGGAAAGCGCGGGCGAAGCGGCGATCGCGGACCGTAACATCGCCGTGCTGACAAATACCGTGATCGCCGGAGCCCGGCCGTTTATCGCCAAGCAGTTCATGGCCGTTTTCAGTAGCGTCGACCCAGCCGGCGCCGTATGGGCGTCCCTGGTGTTTGGAAAGCCCGGCTTCCTGCATACCGATACCGGCAGCACCATCGCGATCGACGTGCCGGAAAGAGAGCGTGACCTCGCCGATCCGCTGTGGGACAACATCGCAAAGCACAGCGATGTAGGCATGCTGTTCATCGAACTCGGTTCACGCCGCCGCTACCGCGTCAACGGCCGCGTACAGCGGCTCGATGCGCACGGCGCGGAAGTCGTGATCGCGGAAGCCTATCCGAACTGCCCGAAATACATCCAGCGCCGCCAGCTGCGCCAAATGGGCGATCCTCGCTTGCCGGTGCCTTCGGCGCATGGCAATGTCCTGCGCGGCACTGTGGAAAGCATCATTCGCAATGCCGACACCATCTTTGTCGCCAGCCGGCACGCCGAAGCCGGGGCGGATGCATCGCATCGCGGTGGCGCACCGGGCTTCATCAGGCAATTGAACGAAACCACGCTGCGCATTCCCGATTACGCCGGCAACAGCCTTTTCAACACCTTCGGCAACTTCAAAATCGATCCGCGTGCGGGACTGTGCATTCCCGATTTCGAACACGGCCAGCTGCTGCAGCTTACCGGCACGGTTTCCGTGCAGTGGGATCAGAACGATCCGGCCAACGAAACCGGCGGCACGGGGCGGTTCTGGGAATTCAAGGTGGAGCAATGGATTCTTCGCGACACGCCGCAGCAGCTGGCGTGGGAGTACCTGGACGCGTCCCCTTTCAATCCACCCGTACAGGCCTGACCATGAAATATCTCGTCACCGATATCGTCCGCCACGGTGCGGCCATCAAGGAATTTCAGCTGCGCCGCGCTGATGGCGAAGCACTCCAGCACTGGGACGCCGGAGCGCACATTGTCCTGCAATTCTCCAGTGCCGACGGCAGCGCTTTCGAACGGCACTATTCATTGATTGGCCAGCCGGGCCAATCCGATGCCTATCGCATCGCTGTACAGCGCGAGGAAAACGGCAAGGGTGGCTCAGTTTATCTGCATGAAGAAATTGCTCAGGGCAGCGAAATGGAAGTAAGCGGACCTTTCAACAGCTTCCCATTAGCTGCGCCCCGCGGACGGGTCTTGCTGATTGCGGGCGGTATCGGCATTACGCCAATGATCTCCATGGCCCACGCGCTGAGCCAACTCGGGAAGCCGTTCGAGTTGCATTATCTGGCGAAGAGCGAGGAGCGGCTGGTGCTGCTGCATGAACTGCGCGCCATCCGGCACGCTACGGTCGTCCCTCACTTGTCCCGAACCTCAGGACGACTCGACCTGGCCCAACTGATTGGCGCCTACAACACTGGGGACAGCTTCTATGCTTGCGGCCCAGCGGCAGTGCTGCAAGGCTTGGGCGAAGCGGCTGAACGCCAGGGCTGGCCGGGCGATGCACGGCACTTCGAAAGCTTCGGCGCGCGCACCCAACCAGACGATGAACCACTGACGGTCGAACTATCCCTGTCACAGATGACGGTGCAAGTTGCGCCGGGAACTTCCATTCTCGATGCACTTATCGCGGCTGACGTCTTCGTTTCCTATGACTGCAAGCGCGGCGAATGCGGCAACTGCTACGCACAGGTGCAGGAAGGGCAACCTCTTCACCGCGATGTTTGCCTGACACCGCAGATGCGCACCACCGGCATGTGCACATGCGTTTCCTGGGCACAGCCGGGGCGCGTCGTGCTGGAGCTCTGACGCCCTACTCTTTCTGCGGCGGCAGCGGTGCGAATTGATAGTCTTCACGCGCGTAGGGCTTGCCGCGCTTGACGGTCAGCGCCACGCTGCGCACATTGGCGATGTTCTGCAGTGGGTCCTGCTTCAGGAACACCATGTTCGCCAACTTGCCCGCTTCCAGCGTGCCGAATTCGGCTTGCTTGCCTAGGGCTTGCGCCGCATTGGCGGTGGCCGCGATGATGGCTTCGTTCGGCGTCAGGCCGCCATACTGCACCAGTCTTTCCAGCTCGCGGTCGATCACCGGATAGGGATCGTCGCGCTCGCCGTCGGTGTCCGTTCCTGCAATGATTTTCACGCCAGCCCGATGCGCGGCGCGCGTGATGTCGCCCGCCAGTTCGATTTGACAGTGCGGCCCCTTGCGCGTGTAGACGCTGAGCGTCGCATCGAGCAGCGAGCCTGATTTTGCAAGCGCCGTGATGTATTTGCTGATGCCGGGATCGGCCGCAGTCAGGCCTTCGTAGGACGGCTCGCCATCGTGGCCGTATTGCGCCTTGTCCGACTGGCGCACATAACGCGCGATCATGCATACGTGGGACACCGCGGTCGCGCCCAGCGAATCGTATGGCGATGCGGGATAGACCTGCTGGTGCGTCCACACAGGGAAGTGCTGGCGTCTGGCTTCTGCGATCAGCTTCCTCACCAGTGGTCCCGGCAGATTGGCGTAGATTTTCAGGCCTGTAGCGCCGGTGCCGCGCGCTTGCGCCACCGCCAGCGGAATGTCGGTGTGCTCGTCCACCGAGTATAGCCAGGGCACCTGGCCCGGCACCATGCCACGTGCCGCAGCCACCGTACGCGGGTCCTTGAAGAAGCTGGGGCCTGCGACCAGCGAGGCGTAAAAGATGTCCGGCGATGAAATGTCGTTCAGCAGCGCGGCACGCGACAGCGACGCCAGCTCGCGCGCATCGCCCGCCATATCGCGTACGCCGGTCACGCCGCCATAGATATCGCGCTTCAGCTCCGCCTCGGCATACGGCCGGTCCGGATCGGTGGCGTAGTGCACATGCGAATCGATCAGGCCCGGCATGGCGTACATGCCCTGCATATCGTGGACTTGTGCATCGCCCGCTGGCTTGACTTCAGCCACAGGCATAATGGACTTGATGCGCTCCCCTTCAACCACGATCGCCATATTTGCGCGTGGCGCGGCGGTGGTACCGTCGATCAGCGTGACGCCGCGGTAAATCACTTGCTTGTCTGCCGCGTGCGCGGCCGTTGCGGCACACAGCATTGCTGCTGCCGCCCAAATTGTTCTTCTCATCCCCAGACCTCGTTGGCAACACGCAGGAAATTCAGACCCAGTATCTTGTCAATGCGGCTTGCGCTGTGACCGCGCTGCGCGAGCAGGTCGGCCAGCTTGTGGAATTTGTCCGGCCCTTGCAGATCCGGCAGGAAGGGCACGATATCACCTCGTTCGCCCGGTGCGGAAATCCCCGCGGCGCGGCGCTGCTGCACCTCCTGTTCCAGCGCCTGCATATAGGCCGGCATATCGTCGATCGCACACACGCTGCCGTCCGTGCCGATGCCGACATGGTCCTCGCCGCAGACTTTGATCGCATGCTCGATATGCGCCACCAGATCCGCAGCCATCGGCTGGCGGCCAATGGCCAGGAAAGGCATGAAGTAAATGCCGACAAAGCCGCCCTTCTCCGCCACCAGCCGCAGTTCGCGATCACTCTTATTGCGCGGCAGATCGGCCAGCGCGCGGCAGCCGGTATGCGTGATGGCGATCGGCTGGCTGGACGCAGCCGCCGCGTCGAGGCAGATGCGTTCACCGCTGTGGCTCAGATCCACCAGCACACGGTTACGGTTCAGCGCCTGCACGAGATCTCGTCCAAGCGGTGTCAGGCCGCGATTGTCCGGCACCATGGAGCCGTCACCGAATTGATTGGGGCCGTTGTAGGTCAGCTGGATCACGCGCACGCCCGATTTGGCGAACGTGTCCACGCGGCCCATATCGCTGCCCATCATGGCCGCATTCTGGAAGCCAAGGATTACGCCGGCGCGGCCTTGCTCGTGCGCCCGGCGGATGTCGGCCGCGCGCAGCACAGGCAGCAGCGCTTCCGCGTGCTGGTTCACAAAGGCGTTCCAGGCCGCGACTTCACGCACGCTTTGCGCGTACGGATCATCCTTACCGAACACGAAGCCAATGGTCATGTTGAAGGCGCTCAGCCCCGAAGCACGCGCATCAGCCAGCGAGCGCGCATCGATGCCGATCACGTTCGGGTCATCGCGCTCCGCCTGCGGACGGTTGGGATTCTCGATGCCGCCCAGCGCATCGATGATGAGCGGACGGCGTGCCCGTGAATCGCGTGCGTCCGCAGGCTGTGCCAGTGCAGGTGCGAGCCCGCCAAGCGTCGCGGCCGATGCACCGAGTCCCAGCATGCCCGCCTGCTGCAGGAATTGACGGCGGCTACTCAACGCTTGCCCTTCTCTGCTGCCGGTGCGTAAGCCAGGCATTCAATTTCCAGTTCACCGCCCAGGGCCAGCGCGTTCACGCCAAACGCGCTGCGCGCCGGCAGGCGTCCCGGCTTGAAGTAGCCCACAT
>NZ_JBFRDW010000096.1:0-12482 GCF_052113985.1 Pseudoduganella sp. RAF53_2
CATCACGGCCGCAAAAGGCACCAGTTGCTGGGGCACGCAGCTGACGATGCCAAGCGCGAAGGATGCCGCGATCAGTGCCCAGATGCCTGGCGCAAACGCCGCGGCTGCGGCGAACACGAATGCCAGCACGATTTGACCCAGCACCAGCTTGCGCCGGTCGAAGCGGTCGCCAAGCGGCAGCAGCAGGGCCAGGCCTGTCGAGAAACCAAGCAAGGCAGCGCCGGCCACCAGATCAACCTGCGTCAGGCCGACGCGCAAGTCCGAAGCGATCAATGGAAGAATCGGCTGGGTGCTGTAGATATTGGTGATCACGGCACCGGCAACGCCGGCCATCATGAGGATCTTGCCGCGCGACGCCAGCGCCGGGGCAGTTGGACTAATCGTTGATGTGGGCAGCTTGCTCACGTGCTTTTCCTTTCGTATCGGACGTTGGCCGCTTTAGCGCGGTTGTTGGCTTGGTCTGAAGCTTAGGTCCTTGCACGTACAAAGAGAATCCCATAAGATTGAGAATCAACCTTCCATAATTTGATAGAGCCCGATGGATCGCCTCGAATCAATGTCCATCCTTGTTGCGGTAGTCGACGCAGGCAGTCTTTCTGCCGCGGCGCGCCGCCTCGACATGCCGCTGGCGAATGTCAGCCGCAAGGTCAGTGAACTGGAAACGCATCTGAAGACGCGCCTGCTGCACCGGACAACGCGGCAGCTCTCGCTCACGGAAGCGGGTGTTTCCTACGTCGCCGCCTGCCGCCGCATCCTTGAAGACGTGGGCGAGGCCGAACGCACGGCGACCGGCGAATATGCTGCTCCCCGAGGCAAGCTTGATGTAACGGCATCAGTGGTGTTCGGGCGCTTGCATGTGGTGCCTGTCGTTGCCGAATTCCTGGCTCAGTATCCCGAGATTGATGTGAACCTGATGCTGACGGACCGCGTCGTGCACATGATGGATGAGCAAATAGACGTGGCAGTGCGCATCGGCGAATTGCCCGACAGCGCACTGATGGCGACCGGTGTGGGCGCCGTACGCCGCGTGGTCTGCGCCAGCCCGGAATACCTGGCCAGACATGGCGTTCCGTACAAGCCTGTAGATTTGTCCACGCATAACTGTGTCAGTTTTGAGGTGCTGGAGTCCAAGCGCGCCTGGTCGTTTGGCGGCGGCAAGTCGGAGCAGTGGGTGCCGGTACATTCAAGGCTTTCAGTCAATACGGCGGAAGCGGCCATTGATGCCGCCAAGCTTGGTGTGGGCGTGGTGCGTGTGCTGTCCTATCAGGTGGCGCAGGCCATACGCGATAAGGCGCTCTGCGTGGTGCTCGAGGAATTCGAAGCCGCACCGTTACCGATCAGCCTTGTGCATAAAGGGCAGGCGCCGCTGCCGCTGAAATTGCGTGCCTTCTTTGATTTTGTCGCGCCGCGTTTGCGTGCGCGTATGGCGCAAGAACTGTCCGACGTCACAGCCTTGTCCCAAAAACGATCCTGATTGTCCACCTGCCGCAGCAGGCCGGAATTCCTTTTGCGTGTGCGGTAACCGATACTGGGTCTATCCAAAAATCAGGAGGACTCATTATGAGTACGCACGTTTTACGTATCGCTGTCCTTGCCGGCGCCGCCGCACTGGCGGCGGGCTGCGCCAGCGACGGCGGGCTGAAGCCGCAGTCGCGAATGACCGATGCAAACCAGCTGCAGGCGCGGGCGACGCTGGCGCACGCGGAAGTATCGCAGGCAGCGTGGCCGGCGCGCGACTGGTGGCATCGCTACAGTGACAAGCAACTCGACCAGTTGATCGGCGAGGCCCTGGCCGGTAGCCCGACCATGCGCGCGGCGGAAGCCCGTGTACGCCAGGCCGCGGCAATCGCCGAGATCACCGGCTCGGCGTTGTCGCCGCAGGTGACTGGCGCTGCACGCAGCAACCGGGTGGCGTTTAGTGAGAACAGCAATGTTCCAAAACCTTTGGCCGGTTCCTGGAAATGGAGTAACGAAGCAAGCTTGAACTTTTCCTACGAGCTGGACTTCTGGGGCAAGAATCAGGCCGCGCTGGATGCGGCAGTAGGGCGTCAAAAGGCTGCCGAAGTGGAAGCCGAGGCAGCACGCTTGCTGCTGACGGTCGGCATCGCGCAGACTTATCTGAAACTGTCGCAGTTCTATGCACAGCGCGATCTGGGCGAGCAAGTCCTGCAACAGCGCCAACAGGTGCTGGACCTGACCGGGAAGCGCGTCGCAGCAAAAATCGATTCGCAAGCGGACTTGAAACAGGCGCAGTTGGCAATTCCGGTGGCGAAGGGTGATATCGCGGCGACCGATGAGTCGATTGCGCTGGTGCGCACTCAGCTGGCCGCGTTGATGGGGGCGGGGCCGGATCGCGGCGCCAGCATTGTACGGCCGCAGCTCAAGGTGGCGCGTCCGGCTGCGGTTCCCAGCCTGTTGCCGAGCGAACTGCTGGCGCGCCGGCCGGACGTCGTGGCGCAGCGCTGGCGGGTTGAATCGCTGAGCAAGGATATTGATGTAGCAAAGGCGCAGTTTTACCCGACCATCAACCTGAACGGCCTGATCGGGCTGCAAAGCCTGGGTTTCAGCCACTTCCTGCAGGGCGGCAGCGGGATTGCCAGCGCAGGGGCGGGGTTGAACCTGCCGATCTTCGACGGCGGACGCTTGCGCGGCAATCTGGCCTTGCGCGATGCCGACTACGATGTGGCGGTTGAGGCGTATAACCAGACGCTGATCGATGCGCTGCGTGATGTCTCGAGCCAGCTGGTGTCCATCCATTCGCTGGCCGAGCGCAGCGCGTTGCAGGACGAAGCGCTGGACACCGCTCAGCAAGCGTATGGTCTGGCCATGAATCGCTATCGCTCAGGTGTCGGCAGTTATCTGCAGGTGCTGGCGACGCAAATCCAGGTGCTGTCCCAGCAGCGCTCCCAGATCGACCTCGATACGCGCGGATTCGAGCTCGATATGCAGCTGGCGCGCGCGCTCGGTGGGGGATACGCCAATGAATAAGTTTTCCAAAACGCAGACGATCGTCGCAGCTGCGCTGCTGGTGGGCGCCGCCGGCACCGCATGGACCATGCTCGCGCCCACCGGCCAGCAAGTGACCGAAGATGCTTACGTCGATGGCAATGTAGTGCAATTGACGCCGCAGGTCTCCGGCAGCGTGACGCAGATCGGCGCCGATAACACCGATTACGTCAAAGCCGGCCAGGTGCTGGTACAGCTGAATGAAGTCGATGCCGAGCTTGCGCTGGCGCGCGCGGAAGCGCAGTTGTCGCGTGCCGTACGCCAGGTCCGTGTGCAGTTTTCCAACGCCAGCCAGTTCCGCGCCAATGTTACGCTGAGGGCGGCGGATTTGTCGCGCGCAGAAGCCGACCTGGCCCGCCGCCGTGACCTGGCCGAAAGCGGCGCGATTTCGGGTGAGGACATTCATCACGCGGAAGATGCCGTCAAGGCCGCGCGTGCAGCACTGAGCGTGGCGGAACAGCAGCAGGCCGGTGCCGGCGCACTGGTGGATCAGACCAGCGTCACCAGCCATCCTGATGTGCAGGCTGCCGTGTCGCAGCTGCGCGAGGCTTATGTCGCTTCGGTACGCACTACCTTGCGTGCGCCGGTGTCCGGCCTGGTCACCAAGCGAAATGTGCAGCTGGGGCAGCGCGTCAACGCAGGCGCAGCCTTGATGGCCATTGTGCCGCCCGATCAAATGTGGGTGAACGCGAACTTCAAGGAATCGCAGTTGCGCGATATCCGCATTGGCCAGCCTGTTACGCTGTCGGCCGATGTGTATGGCAAGACGGTGCATTACTCCGGGCGTGTGATCGGGCAGGATGCCGGCACCGGCAGTGCGCTCGCACTGCTGCCGGCACAGAATGCCACGGGCAACTGGATCAAGGTCGTGCAGCGTGTGYCGATCCGTATCGCGCTCGATCAGAAAGAACTGGCGGCACATCCCTTGAAGCTTGGCCTATCCATGCACGTAGTGGTCGATACGGGCGATCGTAGCGGCGCGGTGGCAATGAACACGGCGGCCAATCGCGGTGTTTACCGGACCGACGTGTTCAAGAATGAGCTGGAACAGGCTGACCAGCTGGTCGAACGCATCGTCGCCGCCAATCTTGGTGGCAGCAATGAGCTGGCCAAGGTGAACTGAAATGAGCCCGCCCAAATATCCGCGCGAGGGCTTGCTGCTGGCGACCATCTTCATGCTGTGTGGGCTTGAGTTCCTGCAGGTCGGCATGATCACTTTCGCTGCTGGCCCAATCTTCGGCCAGGCCGCAGGCTCGCCTGAGGAGTTCACGCTGGCGACCGTGGTGTATGCCGTATTTGCCATCGCATCGCTCTCGCACCAGCGCTGGCTGGTCGAGCGCATGGGCTGGCGCGGCTTTCTGCAAATGTCGGTAGCGGTGTATATCGCTGGCGCGGCGATTTGCGCCAACAGTAGCGCTTTTGCGGTATTTCTGGCCGGTCGTGCAGTAATGGGACTGGGCGGCGGGCAGTTCCTGACCGCGGCCCGCGTGACCGTCAATCTGATTCCGCCAAGCCCGCGGCGCTTTCGCGGAATCCTGGCTTTCGCTGGCTCGCTCACGGTAGGTAATGGCCTGGCGCCCTGGGTAGCCTCGTTGGCAGTGTCGCATGGCGACGCATCCTGGATATTCGTACTGCTGGCCGTTCTGGCCGCAATTGCAGGCGCGCTTGGTACGCTTGCGCTGCCCGCCGATATCGTGCCGGTGGAGAAGCGCAGCCATGGCCACCCATTGACTGTGCTGGTGATGATGGCTGGGACATTCCTGACTCTTTACGCTTTGCTGCGCGCGCCGTATGACTTTTTCTCGCGGGGACCTGTTCTGCTGCTGATGCTGATCGCCGGCATTGGCGGCCTGCTGTATTTCGGTTTGCATCAGCACAGGCATGAGCATCCACTGCTGGTGCTGAAACGCCTGATGATTCCTCGCTATGTGGCCGGCATTGCGACCTTCACGCTTGGCTACATGGTTTTGGGGGCGAACAATTATATGTTCCCAGTGCTGATGCAGGGCGGCCTTGGCTTTTCATGGGAAGTAAGCGGCAAAGTGCAGACTGCCGGCTTGATTGCGGCGGTGCCAACGTTCGCCATCATGGCCATGGTCTTGAAGCGGAATCAGTCGGCCAAGAAGTTCTACGTGACCGGCTTTGCTTTCCTGACGTTGTCCAGCCTATTGCTGGTGCGCCTGAATCCTGAGGCGAACCTGTGGACTGATGTGTGGCCCGGCATCGCAGTCTTCGGTGCGTTTATCACGCCGGTGATGGTGACGACGGCCTTGCATTCCTTCATGGACCTGATGGGCGATGAAGTGGCGTTCGCGAACGGCCAGCAACTGAAGAATATGATGTCTCAGTTTGGCGTGTCGCTCGGTGCAGCTGGCGCCGCACTGTTCCTGCAATGGCGCAGCAGCGCGCACCTGTCAGCGCTGGTTGAGCGCTTCTCTCCCGGCGATGCGGTCTTCAACGGCGTGGCGGGCCAACTGGGTGAGCAGTTCTCCGCCAGTTACGGCGCGCAGGCTGCGCAGGCGGCGACGGCGACGCTGGTGCAGCAAGTCAGTCAGCAGGCTGTCCTGCTGTCCAGCCTGGATTTCTTTGGCTTCCTGGTCGGTCTTGGGCTGCTGGGTGCAACAGTCATGATGGCTCAGCGCATCCTGAAATAAGATACTCAGCATGGGATAGAATGTCCTTATGGATTGAGGAACAATTCAATGAAACTGACTTTGGTGGTACTCGATGGCGTCCAGGCACTGGATCTTGCAGGTCCAATGGACGTCTTCGCGGAGGCGAATCTTTTCCTGCCGAAGAAAGATCAATACGAAATCACGCTGGTCGGCGAGAAGCCGGGCAGCGTGATGTGCTCCAGCGGCGTTGAATTCAAGGTGCATTACGACTACCGGAATTTTCACGCCGAGAGCGAACTGCTGCTGGTTGCGGGCGGTCCGCGCTATCCGGAATACCGTCCCGAACCTGAACTCGCCGAGTGGCTGGGCGAGCGCGCCCGTCATGCGAGCCGCTTTGGCGCCGTATGCAACGGTGTCTTCCTGCTTGGCCATGCCGGCTTGCTGGCCGGGCGCGAAATCACCACGCATTGGGATCATGCTGACCGGCTTTCCCAGCAATTCCCCACATCGAAGGTARGACCCGACAAGATTTATGTGCGGGACGGGAACCTGTTCACCTGCGGCGGCGTTACGGCGGGCATTGATTTGTGCCTGGCGCTGCTGGCAGAGGACTGGGGACATGAGATTGCAGTGCGTGTTGCTAAACGGCTGATCGTTTATATCCGCCGCGATGGCGGGCAATCGCAGTACAGTCCTTATCTTGCTGTCGGCCCGGATGAGGACTCGCTGGTCGCCAAGGTGCTGAAATATGTGACTGACCATATCAGCGATCCCTTGACTATCGAAGATATCGCCGATGCGGTTGGCGTCAGCAGACGTACTTTTTCGCGCGCCTTTGCCAAGCACGCGAACGTAACTCCTTCGGTTTTTGTGGATCAGGTACGGATCGATTTTGCCCGCAAGCTGCTGGAAGAAACCGATGTACCGTTGAAGACTGTGGCCTTCCGCTGCGGGTTCAATAGCGCGACACAGATGCGCATGATCTTCCTGCGCCAGATAGGAAGCTCTCCCAAGGATTACCGGGAGCGCTTCCGCGTTGCTTATAACGGGACGGACGATACGAATTCCGGTGCGATCCTTGAAAGCACATCTTTGGGGATGGACTCGTAGCAGAACAGCACGATGCGGCGCAACGCTTCGGCGTCCATCGTTGAACTCTCGCCGAATCTCTCCCGTGCGATGGCATAGAGCGAATCCCGCATACGCGCCGACACGGGATTCTCTATGGACGCCATCGCCAGCCCGTCATGCCCGAACACCGCGACATAGCTGGCCTCCGGCGCTGTGCGCACAGTCTTGAATGGATCGAAGCCGGCGGCAATCAGATATCCCAGCAGCCGTTCGTGGAACTCTCCATGCGCATAGCCGTCGAAGACGAGTACGTGAAACGATGGACCCTTGCCTTCGTTATAGGCTTGCGCTGCCTCGGCTGCGAGGGATTGCAAATCCTCCCATCGAAACGCGGCGGGTTGTTCCTGCCACATTTCATAAAGATTCATGAAATCACCAAGCAGTCGGTTGATGTCGTTTTTTGCGGCGTTCATGATTTGCTCCCCTCGAAGGCGTTGTGTACGACACGTGCCTGTTGTTCCAGATGTAGCGACATATAGCCTGGCGCTGTCGACGCGCTGGCCTCACGGCAGGAGTCGCGCAGCGTCGCCGTGGCTGGCGTGACGGCGCGCAGATCTTCTTCGATTGCCTTCCAAGCGCCTTGATTGCGCGGCTCTTCCTGGGCCCAGACGATTTCCTCGACATTGCTGTAGCGGGCCAGTTCCGCCTTCAGTGCAGCAGCAGGGAAGGGATAGAGCTGTTCCAGGCGGATAAGCGCGACGCCGGCGCTCTGCTGCGTGCGGCGGTGTTCAAGCAAGTCGAAATACACTTTGCCGGAGCTGATGATGACTTTTCGGATGTCCGCAGCCGGCTGAGCATCGCCCAGCACTTCCCTGAACTGGCCATGCGCCAGATCTTCCAGTGTGCTGACCGCCTCCGCGTGGCGCRGCAGCGACTTGGGCGTCATAACGATCAGTGGTTTGCGATCGACTAATGAAGCCTGGCGACGCAGAAGATGGTAGAGCTGGGCGGGCGTGGTCGGYTGGCAAACCTGGATGTTCTCCTGGGCGCACAGCTGGAGATAGCGTTCGAGCCGCGCCGAGGCGTGTTCAGGTCCTGCGCCTTCCTGGCCGTGCGGCAGGAACAGGGTCAATCCGTTTTGCTGGCCCCATTTGGCCGCAGCGGCGGAAATGAAATTGTCGATCACGACCTGGCCGCCGTTGGCGAAGTCGCCAAACTGCGCTTCCCAGATGACGAGCGAATCGCTGCGGACGCTGGAATAGCCGTATTCAAAAGCCAGCACCGCAGCTTCGGACAGAATGGAATTATTGACAGTGAATGCGCCCTGGTTTGGGGCGACGTGATACAGCGGAGTGTACTTGCCGTCGCGCCGGTCTTCGCGGCGCTGGTCGTTCAGCACAGCGTGCCGGTGGCTGAATGTACCGCGTTCGCTATCCTGCCCGCTCAGGCGGACATTGACGCCCTGAGCCAGCAGTGTGGCGAAGGCCATATGCTCGCCCATGCCCCAGTCCAGAGGCCTCACGCCTTCAGCCATCTCACGGCGGCTGGCGATCACCTTGGCGACCAGCGGGTGCAGCGTGGTTGTTTTGGGAACGTAGGTCAGACGCTGCGCGATCGAGCGGATATCGTCGATGGCCAGTTCTGCGGGAATGGCGCGTGACTTTTCGGCGTTGGGCTCGGAGTGTGAAACAGGTACGTTGGCGCGGGCCAGATATTCCCGGTATTCATTGGCGAACTGCGTTACGTCCTCCGACGTCACGACTTGCTCGGCCACCAGCTTTTGCGCGTAGATGGCGGCCGCGCCGGGATGAGATGCGATGGAGCGGTACATCATAGGCTGGGTGATGTGGGGCGTGTCCTGCTCCTGGTGACCATGGCGGCGGAAGCAGACCAGGTCAATGACCACGCTACGCTTGAAGGCCATGCGGTATTCGATCGCCAGTTGTACTGCCTCCACCACGGCCTCGGGATCGTCCGCGTTGACGTGCAGGACGGGCGCTTCAATCAGCTTTGCAATATCGGTGCAGTAAAAGCTGGAGCGGGTTTCGGCAGGATCGGAAGTGGTGAAGCCGATCTGGTTGTTCACCACGATATGAATGGTGCCGCTGGTGCCATGGCCTTTGGTGTAGCTCAGGTTCATCGTCTCCATCACGATGCCCTGGCCGGACATCGCCGCGTCGCCATGAATCTCGACCGGCAGCACGCCACCTTCGACAAGTACGCCCATTTGCTCGGCATGAGCACGCGCCATGCCTTGTACGACCGGATTGACGATCTCCAGGTGGGACGGGTTGAAAGCGAGGGTGACGTCGACATTGCCGTGTTCCGTTTGACTGACGCCGCTGAATCCTTTGTGGTACTTCACGTCGCCCGCTGGCAGCAGGCGCGCGGTCTTGCCATCGAATTCGTCGAACAGGGATTGGGGCGGCTTGCCGACGGTGTTGACCAGTACATTCAGGCGGCCGCGATGTGCCATGCCCAGAATGACGCTCTTGATGCCGTTTGCCGCGCCGTGGCGTATCAATTCATCCAGCAGCACAATCAGCGAATCGCCTCCTTCCAGCGAGAAGCGCTTTTGCCCGACGTAGCGGTTGTGCAGATACTTCTCCAGGCCTTCCGCGGCGATCAGCCGCTGCAGGATATGCCTACGATGGTCTGCGGTGAGGCTTGGCTTCGAGCGGCTCGACTCAAGCCGCATCTGCCACCACTGGCGCTGGCCAGCGTCGGCCAGGTACATGAATTCCGCGCCTAATGTGCCGCAATAAGTTTCATTGAGTGCCGCGACCATTTCTTTCAGCGGCAGGAATTCTGCGTCCGAAAGATAAGTGCCTTCGGTGCTGACGGTGGCGTTCATGTCAGCCTGTCCAATGCCATACAGGCCGGGGTTCAGTTCAGCGACTGGAGCGACAGGGCTCCAGCGCAGTGGGTCCAGGTCTGCTTGCCTGCTGCCCACCATGCGGTATGCCGCAATCAGGTACTGCACTGCGACTTGTCTCCTCGCGAGTGTTAAAGCATCAACGTTGCTGTTGTCGGCAGCGGGCGCTGTCTGGAGTGCCGCGAAGTAGTCGTGCCATTCCTTCGACACGGAAGCTGCGTCTTCCAGATAGGCCTCGTACAGCTCTTCGATGTAGGGGACGTTTTCTCCAAAGAGAAACGACGTCTTTCGCATTTTCTTCAACATGATGTTTTCCTTTACCGGGCGTGAAATCGCCCTCTGATGAATCCAGTATGGAATTCGGCGTCCCGAAAGGAAATTCGCAACTGTGCCGCTTATGCGCCAAACGGAGTGGATTTCGGGACAGGTCCGGACCGATCATTCGTTTTGGGACAAGTCGCGCGCCTTTAGGGACAGGCCCCTTACATCGCGCTTCCGCTGGTGCAAAATCAATTCACCAACACTGCGGAGCCGATCATGGAACCTGCTCAAGCCAAGCCGATACAGCTTCTGCCCGGATGCGTCATGGCCATGGGGGCACTGGCGCTGGCCTGGCGCCGGGCCAGCGAAGACCATGGGGCCAGCGTCCTGATGGCCCATGGCATCGCTGTAATTGCAATGCTGCTGTTTGTTGTGATGGTCCTGTCATATGGCGCGAAGGCGATGGAGCATTCCGAAGTCGCGGGGCCATTGGCGATGGTCTGGTGGCTCGTCGCCTTGCCGCTGGCGGTGCTGGCGAATGCTGCACAGATCTACGCGGGCGAAATTTCAGGTCCAAGACTGCGCCTGACCGCAGCGCTATTGCTGCTGCTTGCCACGGTTTCAATCGCTGGACTTTGCGTACGCACTCTGTACGCCTTTTTTACCGGCCGGGTTCCGCCTGATTGAGGAAGCCACCGTTTTACTTTTATTTTTGGAGGCCCAATGGCCAAGAACACTTATCCGCTCACCACGCTGCTGCCGCTGCAAAAACTGGACTTCCGTCTTGCAAATGGCATGCGCGTCCGCACTGTGCTGATGCCGCAACCGAATGCGTCCAGCACGAAAATCGCCCATGTTGAGCTGAATTATGCCGCGCCCGGCAGCGAAGCATTCAATCCCATTGGTCACGAAGGCATTCCTAGAACGGTGATTGAGGCGGCCACGCTGGCCTATCAGATTGCGCAGAGCCAGACCTGCAGAGGCGAAGGCTTCAATATTGTGGAGGTACTACTTGAGGGCGAGGAGTTCGTTGAGCGAGGAGACATGGAAAAGATCGCTGGTGCTGCCATCCCCGTGAAATTGGTCTGACACCGCTTTACWGCGCTGATAATCCATAGTAACCTGTAAACATCAATGTAACGGGTTATAGGGGGCGAGCATGAGTATCCACGACATTCATTCTGCTAAAAACGGTGAAAGCGTGCTGGCGCAGCTGGGGCAGAGTGAGAAGCCGATGCCGCTCGCTCCCTGCGTCGAGCTGGATAACGGCAAACGATGGATACCCCAGCATTATTTGACGTACCAGCAGACCGTTGATTCGCTATCCGAGATCCTGCATGACATCGAACCGATGGAAGACATCGTTCTGTTTTGCGGCCATGACGAAAATGGCCTGTACCTGCAAGTCGGCGTGCTTGGTCCTGACAACTACGATCACTCGGTCGAGCGTCCGCGCCGCCTGGTGTATGGGCGCAAATGGCGCATCGAAAGCTACACGCCGACCTCGGAAGTGATTCAGACGGCGCTGCTGGCGGTGAAGAAGGCTTGTGAGCATGAAGTGCGGGAACTGTTCACCGTGCGTGACGCGAGCAGTGGCAAAACTGGGACGCCGTTCAGTACCCACCTTGATCTGCCGCTGATGGCGCGCTATCCGGAGCTGGTGCATCGCGCCGACGCCGAAAAGCCATTTCAGCACTGGCTGATTGGCATGCAATTCGCAGGCCGTGAAATTCTGGTGCACGACGCGGCCTTGCGCGCCAACGGCGATGTGGTCCTCGATCTGAAATTCGGTGCACCATCGCGCCCAAAAGACGAACATACGCGTTACGGCATCGAGCAGCTGATGCTGACGGTGGTGCTGCGCACGCGGAAACAGGCGGCCCTGCTGCATGCCGTAACGGACGCGCTCATTCAGCACAGCGACTCGCTGATCGACGAGGGCTTCCGCTACCGTGGCTTTGCGCGCTTTAGCAGGGAGCTGCATCCCGCCAGTATTGCGCAGCTGTCAATCGCGACGCGCAGCCGGGCATTGCAGCATCGCGAGTTCGATAGTATCCGCAAAGCTGTGAACTTTGAGGTCGATGCGAAGCGCGTGCCTTCACTGGGGGCTGGACAGCTGGCTGCACGGAATCGCCAGATTCTCGAACGGGAAGACCAGCTGGGTGGCCATTTGCCGCATGACTTTACGCCGGAAGAAGCTAGCGGACGAATTGCAGGCGGACGAGGGTAGTCAGATTGGGAACGCTGAAGGCGGAGACATCGCCGCCATGCAGTTCCATGATGGCGCGCACAATCGCCAGCCCCAGTCCGGCCGATGCGGTGCCGGTGGAACGCGCCGGGTTGGCGCGGTAGTAGCGGTCGAAAATATGCGCCATATGTTCCGGTGCGATGCCGGGGCCGGAATTTTCGACAGCGATCTGTGGGCCAAGCGCCGTGTCGCTTGCGGCCAGTCGGATGGCGCCGCCGGGAGGTGTATGCTGAATCGCGTTGGACACCAGATTGCCCACGGCGCGCTGGAACAGGATAGGATCGGCATCGATGCACACGTTACCGGGGGTGATGGTCAGGATGACGCCCGCTTCTTCGGCCAGTCCTTCAAAGTAGTCGCGGATGCGCTCAAGTTCAGCCGTCGCGTCGAGTACCTGGCGCTGCAC
>NZ_JBFRDW010000097.1:0-12471 GCF_052113985.1 Pseudoduganella sp. RAF53_2
GCTGATGACCCTGGTCGACCTGAGCCAGCTGGAAGTCGAGCTGGAAGTGCCCGAAACCTATGTCAATGATCTGGGCATCGGCATGAACGCCGAGATCGAAGTGGCAGGCGTGAAGACCACCGGCAAGCTGTCCGCCCTGTCGCCGGAAGTGGTGAAAAACCAGGTGCTGGCGCGCGTGCGCTTCAACGGCAAGCAGCCGGAAGGCCTGCGCCAGAGCCAGCGCGTGTCGGCCCGCTTGCTGATTGACGAAAAACCGAATGTGCTGATGGTCCAACGCGGTCCATTTGTTGAATCGGAAGGCGGCCGCTTCGCCTACCTGATGCAGGACGGTATCGCCGTCCGCACGCCGATCAAGATGGGCGCCACCAGCGTGAGCGCCGTGGAAATCATCAGTGGATTGAAACAGGGCGACAAGATCGTCATCTCCGGAACCGAAAACTTCGAGAACGCAGCGCGCGTCTCGATCAACCAATAACCCCCAACAAGGACACAGGAGCCAACCATGCTGCGCATGCAAAACCTGAGCAAAGTTTACCGCACCCACATGATCGAAACCCACGCACTGCGCGGCTTCGAGATCGAAGTCAAGCAAGGCGAATTCGTCACCGTGACCGGCCCTTCCGGCTCGGGCAAGACCAGCTTCCTGAACATTGCGGGCCTGCTGGAAGATTTCACCAGCGGCGAGTACATCCTGGATGGCGTCAACGTCAAAGGGCTGGACGACAATGCGCGCTCCCGCCTGCGCAACGAAAAGCTGGGCTTCATCTTCCAGGGCTTTAACCTGATTCCCGACCTGTCCCTGTACGACAACGTTGACGTGCCACTGCGCTATCGCGGCTTCAACGCGGCCGAGCGCAAGGAACGCATCACCGAAGCACTGACCAAGGTGGGACTGGCTTCGCGCATGAAGCACTTCCCGGCCGAACTGTCCGGCGGCCAGCAGCAGCGCGTGGCAATTGCCCGCGCGCTGGCCGGTTCGCCCAAGCTGCTGCTGGCCGACGAACCGACCGGTAACCTGGACACCCAGATGGCGCGCGGCGTGATGGAGCTGCTGGAAGAGATCAACGCCGAAGGCACGACCATCCTGATGGTGACCCACGATCCGGAACTGGCGCAGCGTTCGCAGCGCAATGTGCACATCATCGACGGCCAGGTGTCCGACCTGGTGCGCAAGTCCCCGACCCTGGTCGCCAAGGAGGCCTGATCATGTTCCAGTATTACTTCATGCTGGGCGTGCGCAGCTTGCGCCGCAATCCGGCACTGACGGCGCTCATGGTGCTGATCCTCGCAGTCGGTGTGGCTGCCAGTGTTTCGACCCTGACCATCCTGCACGTGATGTCCGGCGACCCATATCCGGACAAGAGCGAGCGCATGATCGTGCCGATGGTCGATAACGGCCCGATCGAAGGCTACACGCCGGGCGATGAACGCAACGACAACCAGGCTTCCTACCGCGATGCCGTCAACTTCCTGAACAGCAAACAGGGCGACCGCCGCACCGCGCTGTATGGCGTGGCAGGTTCGGTGGAACCGGAGCGCACCGACATCGGCGTGTTCACCGCCGAAGGCCTGGCGCCGACCCGCGATTTCTTCGACATCTTCGAAGTGCCGTTCATGTATGGCCGGGCCTGGAGCGCGTCCGAAGACAAGGATGCCACCGACGTGATTGTCCTGAGCCGCAAGCTGTCCGARAAGCTGTATGGCAGCGAAAATCCGGTCGGCAAACGCATCAAGCTGATGAACAACAGCTACCTGATCACGGGTGTGATCAACAACTGGCGCCCAGTGCCGCGCGTGCACCGCATCATCGGCGGTCCCGGCGCGTTCGGCGATGAGGACGAGTTCTTCATCCCCTTCAGCAGCGCGATCCGCCATGAGACACAGCACAACGGCAGCATGAACTGCACCAGCTATCGCGATCCGGGCTGGCAGTCGCTGCTCGATTCCGAGTGCACCTGGATTCAGGTGTGGTTCGAACTGCATTCCGCCAGCGCCCGCGGCGACTTCCAGAACTGGCTGGATGCCTACTCCGCCGAACAGCGCAAGCTGGGCCGCCTGAAACGCAATGCACCGAATGTGCAATTCAATCTGATGGAGTGGCTGGAGCATCTGAAGGTGGTGGGTAAGGATAGCCGCATCTCCGCCTGGCTGGCCTTCGGCTTCCTGGTGCTGTGCCTGGTGAATACCATCGGTCTGCTACTGGCGAAGTTCTCGGTACGCGCTCCGGAAATCGGTGTGCGCCGTGCGCTGGGCGCATCGCGCAAGGAGATCTTCACGCAGTTCCTGATCGAGAGCGCAGTGGTTGGCCTGGTCGGCGGTGTGCTGGGACTGCTCCTGGCGCTTGCGTCCCTGACCCTGATCGGCAAGAGCTCCGAACAGCTGGCCATCGTCACCCATATGGACTGGCTGATGCTGGGCGTGACCTTCGTGATGTCGGTATCCGCCGCCATCCTGGCAGGCCTGCTGCCAACCTGGCGCGCTTGCCAGGTGACGCCGGCCATGCAACTCAAATCGCAGTGAGGACACCATGGAAATCAAACCAATCTTTTCCGCGCTGATGCGCAGTAAAACAGGCCCCATCCTGGTGGCCGTGCAGGTAGCGCTGTCGCTGGCGATTCTGTCCAACGCGCTGCATATCGTGAACGTGCGCCAGGCTGTCTCCGCCCGTCCTACCGGCGTGGTTGCGGAAGAAAACACCTTCAGTCTGCGCGTGAAACCGCTGCGCCAGGGCGGTCACGAAGAACAGCTGGCCATGCAGAAAGCGGAAGCGGCGGCGCTGCGCGGCGTGCCGGGCGTGATCTCGGTGGCCAACACGATCCAGGTGCCGATGTCGAATTCGGGTAACTACAACAGCCTGGCCGCCAAGCGCGAGCAGCTGAAGGAAAGCATCGACGCGGCGATGTACGTGACGCCGGATTCGCTGGTGAAGACCTGGGGCCTGAAGATCATCGAAGGCCGCGACTTCACTCCGGCGGACGTGCTGGAAATCGACCAGAACACCAGCAAGGAATTCCCCAACGCGACCATCATCACCAGGACGGTTGGCGAGAAGGTATGGCCCGGCGCCAGCAGCTATGTGGGCAAGACGCTGTATTACGGCACCGGCAAGGAAGCGCGCCAGGCCGTGGTGGTCGGCGTGCTGGAAAAACTGCAAACGCCCGGTGCAGCCGTCGGCGAAAATGGCGAAGCCTCGACCATCATCCCGGCCCGCCTGACGGGTGGAACGCGCTCGTTGTACGCGATCCGCGCCGAGCCGGGCCAGATCGACCGCGTGATGAAGGATGCCGAGCAGGCGATCAGCAATGTGTACAAGGGCCAGGTGGTCACCCGCACGCGCACCATGCTGGAAGACCGCGCCGACCGCTACAAAGCCGACCACGCGCTGGCATGGATGCTGATCACCGTCAGCGTGCTGCTGCTGATCGTCACCGCCAGCGGCATCGTCGGCATGGCCAGCCTGTGGGTCACGCAGCGCCGCAAGCAGATCGGTGTACGCCGCGCACTGGGCGCGCGCCGCATGGACATCCTGCGCTATTTCATCACGGAGAATGTGATGATCACCTCGGCCGGTATTTTCGGCGGCTTGCTTGGCGCGCTGGCGCTCAATCAGCTCCTGGTGAGCAAGCTGGAACTGGCGCGTTTGCCAGCCGAGTACATGGTCGTTGGTGCGATTCTGTTCTGGGCACTGGGCATCTTCGCGGTGTATGGTCCGGCATGGCGCGCGGCCTCGATTTCGCCGGCGCTCGCCACCCGCAGCGCCTGATGTTATCCTTCTGGCATGCCTACTGTACTCATTATTGACGACAACGCGGCGGTCGCCGTAGCCCTCGAAGTCCTGTTCTCGCTTCACGACATCGATGCGCTGCGCGCCGCCTCGCCGGAAGAAGGCCTGGCCATGCTGGAAAAGCAGGGTGCGGGCATCGATCTGGTAATCCAGGATATGAACTTCACCRCCGACACCACGTCCGGCGAAGAAGGCATTGCGCTGTTTGGCGAAATCCGCAAGCTCTATCCGGACCTGCCGGTGATCCTGCTGACCGCCTGGACGCATCTCGATGCGGCGGTGGATCTGATCAAGGCCGGCGCTGCCGATTACCTGTCCAAGCCGTGGGACGACAAGCGGCTGATCGCAACCGTGCAGAATCTGCTGGAGCTGGGCCAGGCCAATCGCGTCCTGCGCCAGCGTCTGCAGGGTGATCTGCGCCAGCGCCGCGAACTGGAACGCTTCAATTTGCGCGGCATGGTGTTTGCCGATCCCGCCACCGAGCGCGTGATCACGCTGGCTTGCCAGGTGGCGCGCGCCGATGTGCCAGTGCTGATCAGCGGCCCGAATGGCACGGGCAAGGAACGCATTGCCGAAATCATTCAGGCCAATTCGTCGGTGAAGGATGGTCCGTTCGTGGTGCTGAACTGCGGCGCGCTGCCGGCGGAGCTGATCGAGGCCGAGCTGTTTGGCGCGGACGCGGGTGCTTACACGGGCGCCTCCAAAGCCCGCGAGGGCAAGTTCGAGGCGGCCGATGGCGGCACCCTGTTCCTCGACGAGATCGGCAACCTGCCTCTGGCGGGGCAGATGAAGTTGTTGCGCGTGCTGGAGACGGGGCGCTTCGAGCGTCTGGGCTCCAACCGAGAGCGGCAGGTGCAGGTGCGTGTGATCAGCGCGACCAATGCGGACTTGCCGGCGATGATCCGCGCCGGAACCTTCCGTGAGGATTTGTATTACCGCTTGAACGTGATTGAGCTGAAGCTGCCGCCGCTGGCGTCGCGCCCCGGCGATATTCTGCCTTTGGCGCGCGGCTTCCTCGGTTCCGGCCGCCGCCTGCGTGCCGATGCCGAAGCGGCTCTGCTGGCGCACGGCTGGCCAGGCAACGTGCGCGAGCTGAAAAATGTGATGGCGCGTGCGAGCCTGCTGGCTTCGGGCGATGAGATTGTGGCGGCGGACCTCGGCCTGCCTGAGGCGACCTCCAGCGCCAGCAGCACGGACAACGAGCCGGACCGCGAAGCCATCGTGGTCGCGCTGAATCGCGCCAACGGCGTGGTCGCACAGGCGGCGGCTGAACTGGGCCTGTCGCGCCAGGCGCTCTACCGCCGCATGGAACGCCTCGGCATCGCCCGCCCCTGATGTCCGTCCCTCCCGACGAGCCGAACGCGCCCGGCGCCCAGCCATCAACCGCCGCCACCGATGGACGCTCGCGCGCTGGCGCCGCCGCGCAGGACGCGCCCCAAGATAAGCGGATGCGCCTGTCCCTGCTCACGCGCTGGTCCGCGCTGGTGGGCACACTGCTGACGGTTGGCATCCTGATCGCGCTGGCCCTAATGCGCCTGATGCCCGACCAGCCGCTGGCGGTGATTGGCATTTGCCTGCTGTGCGTGGTGCCGATTTCGATCATCACTATCCGCATCTATCTCGAACAAACCCTGTCGCTGTACCGCGCGCTGACCGGCACGGTGGCGAGCTACCGTGACGGCGATTTTTCGTTCAGCCTGCACTGGCCGCAAAACGACGAGCTGAGCGACCTGGTTAGCGCGCACAATGAACTGGGCCAGGTGCTGCGCGAACAACGCCTCGCGCTGGTGCAAAGGGAGCTGCTGCTGGACACCATGGTCCAGCACACGCCCGTCGCCATGATGCTGGCCACCGACAGCGGCGCCATCGTGTACGCCAACATCGCTGCGCGCCAGTTGCTGCATGAAGGCCGCAAGCTGGAAGGCGCCCACCTGCAGGAGATCATGGAAAACGCCACGCCCGCCCTGCGCGAAGCGATGGCGCGCGGCGGCGACGGCCTGTTCACCAGCGGCGAAGCGGAGGAGGAGGAAGTGTTCCACCTGGCCCGCCGCAGCTTCAGCCTGAATGGCCGCCAACACGAGCTGATCCTGTTGCGCCTGCTGACGCCCGAGCTGCGCAGGCAAGAAGTGCAAACTTGGAAGAAAGTGATCCGCGTCATCAGCCACGAGCTGAATAATTCGCTGGCCCCGCTGACCTCCCTCGCCCACTCCGGCGCCGAACTGGTGCGGCGCGGACAAACCGAGCGCCTGCCGCAAATTCTGGCCACCATCGAAGAACGCACGCGCCATCTGGAGAGCTTCATTCTYGGCTACGCCCGCTTCGCCAAGCTGCCCACGCCGCGCCTGGAAGCGCAGGACTGGCAAGCCTTCCTGAACGGCCTCGCCGACCAGGTGCAATTCAAACTGACCGGCGAAGTGCCGCCAGAGCCCGCCGACTTCGATGCTGCCCAGATGGAACAGGCCCTGCTGAACCTGCTGAAGAATGCACACGAGTCCGGCTCAGCGGCCGACGAGGTGGCGCTGGACCTGCGCCGCGTGCAAGGCATGCTGCGCATCGAAGTGCAGGACCGCGGCCCCGGCATGAGCGACGCCGTGCTGGCCAATGCGCTGGTGCCTTTCTACTCCACCAAGCGCAGCGGAACCGGCCTCGGCCTGGCGCTCGCCCGCGAGATCGCCGAGGCCCACGGCGGCCGCATCACGCTGGCCAATCGCGAAGGCGGTGGCCTGGCCGTGACGATGGTGCTGCCCGCGCAGGCAGGC
Source organism: Pseudoduganella sp. RAF53_2 (assembly GCF_052113985.1). Taxonomy (NCBI): domain Bacteria; kingdom Pseudomonadati; phylum Pseudomonadota; class Betaproteobacteria; order Burkholderiales; family Oxalobacteraceae; genus Pseudoduganella; species Pseudoduganella sp. RAF53_2. The sequence goes on from NZ_JBFRDW010000097.1 coordinate 6,544, forward strand.
GCCGCCGGTGCGCTTTGACCTTGAGCCGACACTGCTGCTCCTCTTCGGCGGATCAATGATCCGCCCTACGCTGGTAAACTAGCGTCCATGCAAAACCGACGTTTCGACCAGCCCGGCCATCCTCCCGCCACCATTACCGAATTTGAAGGCGTTCGCTCGCTGCATCTGGGGACTTCCTGGGTGCAGGGCGCGATGCGCCTTTCCAAACCAGACAATATCGAACTGGAATACGTCCAGATGATGATGATGTGGATGCTGTTCATTCAGCAACCGCGCCACATCGTGCAACTGGGACTGGGCAGCGCCGCCCTCACCAAGTTCTCCTACCGCCGCTTCCCCGACGCGCGCGTGACCACGATCGAGCTGAACCCGAATGTTATCGCCATCTGCGAAGCCCTGTTCGGCCTGCCGCCCAACGACGCACGCCTGCAGGTGAGGGAAATGAACGCGATGGACTGGGTCACCGATCCCGCCAACCACAACAGGGCCGATGTGCTGCAGGTCGATCTCTACGATGAGGAAGCGCGCGGCCCGGTGCTGGACAGCCCCGAGTTCTATCAGGCCTGCTCCGACTGCCTGACGGCGGAAGGCATCATGACCACCAATGTGTTTGGCGAGCTCAGTAACTACGACCGGAATTTGAGCGCGATGGCGGAAGTGTTCGACGCGGTGGTCTGGCTGCCGGAAGTCCACGACGCCAATATCGTGGTCCTTGCATTTAAGAAGTCGCCTTCGCTGGACTTCAGTGAGCTGTATGACCGCGCCTCAGTTATTCGAAAACAGATGAACCTGAACGCGAAATCGTGGGTGGATGGTCTGAAAGAGTGGATGCAGGACCAGCACTAAAGCATTCAGCAATGTTGTAAAAACCCCATACCGAACCCATGAATCCAGGTCATGGGGCCATGAGATTACTTTATTTCGAGTTGGAAAGCACGCAATATTGTCTTGCGTGCACATTCTGCAACATTTCGATACATGGGCTTTTGCCTGTATCAAATGTGCGCGTTAGTATTTTTTTCGCGTTACCCCTAGTAATGCCAAGAAAACACAACGAGAGACCGCACATATGAAGAAGAAAGCCGCGCACCACGTATCGCCTCAGTTCAAACGCACTCTTCTCGCCAGCGCCGTCCTGCTGGCAGCCACCACCCAGGCCTGGGCCCAAACCGACGCCATCGCCGACGACCAGAAAGTGATCGTTCTGGGTTCCCGCTCGCAGCCTAAAACCGCCCTTGATACCGCCAACCCGGTTGGCCTGATCAGCGCCAAAGACATGGAAACCGCTGGCCCGCTGGAGCTGGGCAAGCTGCTGCAAACGCTGGACCCATCGTTCAACTTCTCGTCCACCTTCATTTCGGACGGTACCGACATCATCCGCCCGGCCACCCTGCGCGGCCTGGGTCCTGACCAGCTGCTGGTCCTGGTGAACGGCAAGCGCCGCCACCAACAGGCGCTGGTGAACGTGCAGCAGACGGTGGGCCGCGGCTCGGCCGGTACCGACATCAACGCGATTCCACTGTCCGCCATCCACCACATTGAAGTGCTGCGCGACGGCGCGGCCGCACAGTATGGCTCGGACGCAATCGCCGGTGTGATCAACATCGTGCTGAAGAAGAATGTGGGCGAGACTGCCGTTTCCGGCACCCTGGGCACCACCAATGAAGGCGACGGCGACCTGTACTCCGCCAGCGTGAACCGCGGCTGGGCGATCGGCGAGAACGGCTATATCAACCTGACCCTGGAAGGCCGCAAGCGCGGCGAGACCAACCGCGCCGGTCCGGACACCCTGCGTGTCGATCCTCCGCGCGTGACCCAGCGCATCGGCGACTCCGATGCCAAAGATGCTTACCTGTGGTGGAACGCGGCAGTACCGGCCGATAACGGCGGCGAATTCTATTCCTTCGGTGGCGTGTCCAAGCGCAAAGGCGATTCCTCCGGCTTCTTCCGCTCGGCCGGCGATGGCCGCACCGTACCTGCCGTGTATCCGAACGGCTTCCTGCCGAACATCCGCACCACGGTGAAGGACTACTCGGTGGCCTTCGGCTTCCGCAAGGACCTGAGCGCCGACTGGAACTTCGACATCAGCGTCAACCACGGCCACAGCGAGCTGGGCTTCCACGAAGCGAACACCATCAACGTGTCGTACTGGTATGAGCCGAAACCGGGCGGCGGGATTTACGCCGATTCGCCGCTGTCCGCCGATACCGGTAAGCTGAAGTTCAACCAGACCACCTTCAACGCCGATCTGAAAGGCCCTGTGAAGCTGGGCGGCGCCGACCTGTTCGTGGCAACCGGCTTCGAGTACCGCCGCGACAATTACCAGATCGAAGCGGGCGATCCCGTGTCCTATCAGTACGGCCGCTCCAACAATCCGGCCATCGTGATCAAGGACCAGACAGGCGGCGTGGCTGCGGCGGGTACCCAGGGCTTCCCAGGCTATACACCAGCCACCGCCGTGGATGATGGCCGCCACAACACCGCCGTCTACCTCGACGTCGAACACCGTCCGTTCAACGAACTGCTGATCGCCGGCGCTGTACGCTACGAGCACTACTCCGACTTCGGCAACACCACCACCGGCAAGGTCRGCGCACGCTGGGACCCAAGCGAGCAGTTTGGCTTCCGCGGTTCCTTCTCCACCGGCTTCCGCGCACCGGGCGTGCAGCAGGAGTTCTATAGCTCCGTGTCCACCAACCTGAATGCCGCCGGCGTGCTGACCGAAACCCTGACCGCGCGCCAGAACAGTGCCGTCACCAAAGCACTGGGCATCGCTCCGCTGAAGGAAGAGACATCGCGCAGCGGTTCCGTGGGTATGGTGCTGCGTCCGGCCAAAGACATGTCGCTGACAGCTGACCTGTACCGCACCAAGATCAAGGACCGCATCGTGTTCTCCAGCGTGATCGAGCCGGAAGCCAAGGGCGGCCCGATCGCCAACATTCTCGGCCCATTGAAAGTCGGCCAGGCGCAGTTCTTCACCAACGCGGTTGACACCACCACCACCGGCCTGGATATCGTGGCAGAGAAGACCGTACGCCTGCCGGCATCCACTCTGGTGCTGTCCGGCCAGCTGGGCTTCAACAAGACCGAAGTGGATGGCCGCCATTCGACTTCCAGCGTGCTGACCGGCCAGCAGCTGTTCGACGATTCCCAGGTGACCCTGATCGAACATGGCCAACCGCGCAAGCACCACGTGCTGGCAGCGGATTACACCATGGGTCCGTGGAACTTCAACACCCGCGCCAACTACTACGGTCCGGTGCAGGGCCAGGGCTTCACGCCAGGCTATATCCAGACCTGGGCTGGCAAGTGGCTGCTGGATATCACGGGCCGCTACAGCTTCAGCAAGAAGACCCACGTCACCGTCGGTATCGACAATGTGGCCGATACCATGCCGACCAAGTGGGACCCGGTCAAGGCAGCGCCGTTCCCTCAGCTGGGCTTCACCCACTGCTGGGAAACCTGCCCGTTCGGCATCAACGGCCGTTCCTACTATGTCCGCTTCGACACGGCGTTCTAACGATCCCGGTAGTCTTGGATACGGCGCCTGCGGGCGCCGTTTTTTTATGTAACGATCAGTCCCAGTTCGCGCAGCAGTGCAGCGGCCTGGGCGTGCGAGATGACCGCGCCTTTGAACATGGCCGCATCGGTGAGGCGCACGCCTTCGATGTCCGCTTCGCGCAGATCGGCGCCCGCGAACTTTGCCTGTTTGAGCACGGCGTTGCGCAGGCTGCCGCCTTCAAATACGGCTTCCCTGAAATCGCAGCCGGACAAATAGGCATCCGAGAAATCCAGGTGCTTTAATGTCGCGCCCTTGAAGCCGAAGCCGCGCAGATCGGCGCCTACCAGCAAGCTGTCTTCGAACCTCAGGCCAAGGTGCGCGGCTTCCTCGAACGAAGCGCCGGTCAGCTTGCAGCTGCGGAAGGTGGCCGAGGCCAGCCGGGCGCGGCGCCATTTGCTGTTATTCAGGTCGCAGCCCTCGAAATGCGCATCGACCGCATCGACAGCCTCAAAATCCGCGCCACCGGCACGGCAGCGCAGCCATTTCGTGCCCGCCAGCTTGCCCGCGTAGAGATTGGTTTCGGCAAAGGTGCAGCGCTCGAAGGTGCAGCCCTGCAGATCCAGGCGCGAGAGGTCCGCGCCGTCAAAAGAGCAATCGGCAAAGCGGGTTTGCGATTGCGCGAGAAGATGTTCGAGTTCAGTCCTGTCCATGTGCGGCAGTGTACTCGATGGAGGGATTGCAGCGTGCCCGCACCTGAGCGAAGATAGCGGCATATTCAAGGAGGCGGTCATGGACGAGAATCAGATGCGCGGCGAACTGCGCGAACTGTCGCGCGCACTGCGCAAGGTGCATAAGGCGGTTGCCGACGTCGAGCTGCAATACCACGGCGCCCCGGTCAACGCGCTGGAACAGCTGCAGATGCTGACCAATCACCCGCAACTCCTGTGGCTGCAGAAGCTGTCCGCGCTGATGGCGGAGCTGGACGAATGCATGGAAGAGCCGGACCTGGCCGCCGCCGACATCGCCGCCCGCTTCCGCACCGTGATCGAACAGCTGATCGGCCCGCGCGCGCCCAGCGACGAAGAATTCCGCAAGCGCTACAACACCCTCCTCCATGATGGCCCCGACGTCGCCATCGCCCACGGCGCCCTGCGCGCTGTCCTCTCCCGCCTGCCCTCGGCGGCCGTTTAAGCGAAGCTGATTTCCTGCGCGGGCAGCACGGCGATTTCCGGGCCGTAGCTGCGATGGTTAGCCAGCGTGGCGTTGTGGTGGGCCGTGATTTGCGCGGCGCTTAGCACGCCGTTCGCCATCGTCGAATGCGCATCCGATGCCAGCGCAACGTGAAAGCCCAGGCTAAGCGCGCGGCGTACCGTGGCGTCGATGCAGTAGTCGCTTTGCAGGCCGCACAGCACCAGCCGTCCCACGCCCAGTTCGCGCAGGATCTGGTGCAATGAGGTGGCGTGGAAGGAGTCCGGCGTCGTCTTGCGCAAGCGCAGATCATCGTGATCCGCCGCGACGCGGTCGTCGATCTGCCAGCCTTCGCTGCCGAAGACCAGCGAACCCGCCGCCTCCTCGTGCTGCATGAAAATCACCGGCACATCCGCCGCGCGCGCCCGCGCGATCAGCGCGTTGACGTTTTCAATCACGCGGCCGATATCGAAGGCCTCTTCCTCGCCCGAACACAGTCCGCGCTGCATATCGATGATCACTAATGCTGTAGTCATAAGGACAAGCATACACCGAACCAATTCGCCGGTTAGTTACACGTACTTATCTACAAAACATTGCTGTGCGGCGCGGGGAGGCGTATATTGCAGAACCCAAAGTTGCACAATGACAACAACATTGTCAGAAATACCAAAATGCCAGCCGTATTCCTTCAGCAGCGCGAACGCTTTCGCGAAGCCACGCTCAAGCGCCTTGGCGTCAGCGGTGAACTGTTCGATCAGTTCAACCGGACGCTCGCGCCGCACGTGCAGCAGGTGCGTTTCCGCAAAGGGGAGTATTTGCAGCATGCGGGGAAGCCCGCCACGGCAGGATTCTGGCTGTTTTCAGGCGTGGGCCGCCGTGGCCTGATCACCAGCGATGGCACCGACGTCACAATGGGCTTCGCCACCGACGGCGAGCCATGCGGCTCGCATCACGACCTGCTGGCCGGCGAACAAGGCCTGCCTGCGCTGGAATTCGTCGTCGCTGAATCGGCCATCACGGCCGCGCGGTTTGAATGGACCACCATCGTGCGCCTGCGCGAGCAGCACGAATTCATGCGCGAGTATTACCTGAAGGTGGCGGAGTATTCGCTGCGGCGCTATTCGCAGAGCTGCTATATGCGCAGCATGACGTCTGCCGCCGACCGGCTGCAGACTTTCCGCCAGCAGCACCCAGGACTGGAGGCGCGCATTTCGCAAAAGGCGCTGGCCTCCTTC
>NZ_JBFRDW010000098.1:0-12456 GCF_052113985.1 Pseudoduganella sp. RAF53_2
AACTTACGCTGCTCGCGCGCGGAACGTTCCAGTTCGCGTGCCAGCGTTTCAAGGAATGCCTGGCGATTCGGGATGCCGGTCAGGCTGTCGCAATAGGCCAGGCGGCGGATCTGCTCTTCGGTGCGTTTGCGTTCGCTGATATCGCGCACAAGGCCCAGCACTTCGCCGCCGCCGGTACTGACAAGCCGCGCTTCAAAGTGATGCACATCGCCACGCCGTGGCAGTTCGTAGTCCACGGAACGGATCGATTGCGTGGACAGCACGCTTTTCAGCTGGTCCAGCAAGCGTTCGGCAATCGGGGCGGGCAAGACGTCGCGCACGTGGCGGCCGACGCAATCTACTTCACTGAAGGCCGCGCCGGGATCATGGCCTTGTTCGTAGTCGAGATAGTAGCCGTCGCAACTGAGACGGAAGAAGGTGTCGGGAATCGCGGCCAGCACGGCGCGGTTCTGCGCATCCGCAATGCGCAGGCGGGCGATGGCATCGCTGGCGCGCAGCACATACAGCACGCGATGGCCCAGGATCGGCCAGTTGATCGGCTTGGAGACGAAGTCGGTGGCGCCTTCTTCGTAGGCCTGCGTGACGGCTTCAATGTCGTCGCCGCCGGTGACCATGATGATCGGCACCGTGGTGCGCGACTCCAGTGCGCGGATGGCGCGGCAGACCGAGAAGCCGTCCATTTGCGGCATGTCGACATCCAGCAGCACGAGGTCGGGCGCGTTCTGCTGGAAACTCGATACGGCGGCGTGGCCATCGGCGGCTTCGATGGCGTCCAGGCCGACCTGGGACAGCATTTCCAGCATCAGCAAACGCATTACCGGATCATCGTCGGCTACCAGCACTGTGCCGCGTTTGGGAGAATAAAGCGCAGTCATGACTAGCCTCCATTGACGAGGATTGCGCTGAACGAGCGGCGGACCGACTGGAATTCCTGCTCCGCTTCCATTAACAGGTTGGCGGCGCCTTCGGTCGAGTCGGTGCGGCCGAGGTGTTCGAGTTCGCGGCACAGCTTTGCCAGGGCATCGGCGCCGACATTGGCACTGCTGGATTTCAGGCTGTGCGCGGCTTTGCGCATGACGCCTGTGTCCACGCTGTCGATGGCTTGACGCAGCATGTGCAGATGGGTGGGCGTGTCGTCGATGAAGGCGTGCAGCACACGGTGCAGCAGAATTTCGCCGTGGTCGGCGCTCAGGGCGCGGATCGCATCGAGCGCCTGGCGGTTGATACCGTCCGGCGCGAGCAGGGTGGCGCATTCGGCGCCATCCGCTGCGGTCAGCGTCTCAGCGCCCGCAGACGCCGTCGCGGTAGCCAGCGCCGGCGCGGCGTTGCCTGGATACTGCGCCGCTGGCACGACAGCGAGTGGCGGTGGAGCGGGATCGTCGGCGCGGCGCAGGGGATGCTGCATCGGCGCTGGCGCGGTGGCCGCGCGGGGCGGGCGAACAGGACGCAGTCGCGTTGCATCGCCGTGCTGCGCCGCTGCGGCGCGCGGCAGGGCGACCCAGCGGCCCAGCGTGGCGGCCAATGACTGCTGGCTGAACGGCTTGCTGAGGTAATCGTCCATGCCCGCCGCCAGGCAGCGCTCGCGGTCGCCCTGCAGCGCATTGGCGGTGATCGCCACGATCGGCAGCTGGCGCGCGCGTCCCTGCAATTGTTCGTGCTTGCGGATTTCAGCGGTGGCTTCGAAGCCATCCTTCCCCGGCATCATGCAGTCCATCAGCACCAGATCGAACTCGCCTGCGCGCGCGGAGTGAAGCGCTTCGTCGCCGTTCGCGGCGCAGACGACGTCGAGGCCCAGGCCTTCGAGCATGGCCGACGCCACCTCCACATTGACGGCATTGTCTTCGGCCAGCAATACCTTCAGACGCCGCCTGGATCGCTGCGCGCCTGTGGGTGAAAGGGAGGCGGTGCGTACGCCTTCGCTGGCACGGCCCGGCGAAACGATGCAGTCGAACAGATCACACTCGCGTGCAGGTTTGATGAGCTGGAAGGCCACGCCGGCCTCGCGCCGCTGCACCGAGTCGGCGGCATCGCGCATGGAGCTAAGCAGCAGCAGGCGTACGTCTGCGATGCGGGCGTCCGATTTGATCTCCGCTGCCAAAGTAAGGCCGCTGGCGCTGGACTGGTCCATGTCCAGCAATGCGGCGTCGTAGCACATGCCGGAAGCGCGCGCCGCATGCAGCAGATTCAGCGTCTCATCCGGCGAACTGGCGCAATCGCAGCGCACCTGCCAGCGCACCATCAGCTGTTCCAGCACTTTGCGACTGGCGGTGGCGGGGCCGGCGACCAATACGCGCAGGCCCGGCGCGGTTTCCTCGTCCACGCGCCGCTTGTCGAACTGCACGGTGAACCAGAATACCGACCCGCGCGTGAGCGCGTTGTCGACGCCGATGGTGCCGCCCATCAGCTCCACCAGCTGCTTGGAAATCGCCAGGCCCAGCCCCGTGCCGCCATGCTTGCGGGTGGTGGAGCCATCGGCCTGCGAGAAGGAATCGAAAATGCGCGTGCGGGCATCGCGCGACACGCCGACGCCGGTGTCGTGCACTTCGAAGCGCAGGCGCGCGGATTGCGCATCTTCCGCGGTGACCTGCACTTTGACCGTGATGTTGCCGCTGTCGGTGAACTTGATGGCATTCCCCAGCAAGTTCACGACCACCTGCCGCAGGCGATTGGGGTCGCCGCAGATGGCCACCGGAATATCGTGCGCAATGGCGAATTCGAGTTCGATGCCTTTGGCGGCTGCCTGCGGCGAGAAGACGCAATCGATATCGTCCAGCAGCTCGCGCAGATTGAAGTTGATGTACTCCACCGTCATCTTGCCCGCTTCAACTTTGGAGAAGTCGAGGATATCGTTGATGATGACCAGCAGGTGTTCGCCCGAGCGCTTGACCATATTCGTGTAGTGGTGCTGACGCTCGTCCAGCTCTGTATCCAGCAGCAGCTCGGTCATCCCCAGCACACCATTCATCGGCGTACGGATTTCGTGGCTCATATTGGCCAGGAAGGCACTCTTGGCCTGGCTGGCCGCTTCGGCGGCGTCCTTGGCTTTCTCAAGCTGCTCGGTGCGCACTGCGACCTGGCGTTCCAGCTGATCGCGATACTGCGCCAGCTTGCCGTCGCGGCTTTCGATCTGGACCATCATGGCGTTGAAGCTGTCGATCAGGGTACCCAGTTCGTCGTGGCGCTCATGCTGCACCTGGGCATAGGTCTGGCTGGACGAGACTTTGTCGGAGGCCGCAATCAGCTGCGCGATCGGCTGCGCAATGCTGTTGCGGAAGCGGGCCGACAGCACCAGCGCCAGCACAAACGAGATCGCAGTCGCCACGCCCGTCACGATAAGGCTTTTCAGGATGCCCAGCCACATGCGGCCTTGTCCCGCTTCGATCATGACCACACCGATCAGATGCGGCTTGACCCACACGGCACGATAGATGCGCAGGCGCGGCGCCCATAGCGGTCCGAGACGCTCCTCGGCCTTGCCTTGCGCAATCTGCTGCATGCGCGCCGCGGACAGCGGCTCCGCAGACCTGCCTTCGTCGGGAAAAGATGCATAGGCCTTGCCATCGCGGTCGAACAGGACGGCCTGGCCGATATCATCCATCACATCCAGCGCGGCGAGTGCCTGGGTGGCGGTGGCGTGGTCGGCGTAGAGCAGGGGAGAGATGCTGTTGGCGCCGATGATGTCGGCCAGCGATACCAGCTGTTCGCGCTCCTCGCTGGCGTGCGTGAGCACCGAGGCGATGGCAAACGAAAAGAACACCAGCAGCAATGCGCTGCCGGTGGTCAGCACCGAAATGACGGCGAGTTTGCGGCTAAGGCTGGAGCGTTCGAAATTGAGCATTTTCCACCGCCGTGGAACATTCCATCAGGCAAAATATAAATGCTCAAATTTCCGACGCTTTGATCTGCCTCTAACTTTGTTGGGACAAAGGCGCTTAGCAACAGCCGCCGCGTTTGCCCGCGCCACCGTAGCGGGCTTCCTGGCGTTCGCGGAAGAACTCCTCGTAGCTCATCACCGGTTCGCCGGGATGGGTGGTCTCGCGATGCGCCACGTAGGTGTCGTATTCCGGCAGGCCGACCATCAGCCGGACGCTTTGTCCGAGATAGCGGCCAGCCTTGACGATTTCGCCCAGCATCACTGCACCGCAGGCATCAGCTGGATCGGGCTTTCCTGGTGGCTCGGCTTCGAATTCGCGTAAGCCCTCATGGCGGTACGCAGACCGAATACCGTCACGGCCAGCACCACGACCATGAAGAAGCCGGCCAGCGAGGCGTCCAGGTAATCGTTGAAGATCACCTGCTGCATCTGCTCCAGCGACTTGGCTGGCGCCACGATCTTGCCCTCGGCCAGCGCAGCGGCATATTTGTTGGCGTGCGCCAGGAAACCGACCTTCGGATTGGCGTCGAAAATCTTTTGCCAGCCTGCGGTCAGGGTGCAGATCAGCAGCCAGATGGTCGGAACCACGGTCACCCACGCGTACTTGGCGCGCTTCATCTTGAACAGCACGCAGGTACCCAGCACCAGCGCGATACCGGCCAGCATCTGGTTGGCGATGCCGAACAGCGGCCACAGGGTGTTGATGCCGCCCAGCGGATCGACTACGCCCTGGTAGAGGAAGTAACCCCAGGCCGCCACGCACAAGCCGGTCGCGAGCAGACCTGCCACAGTGTTTTCAGGACGCTTCAGCGATGGAGCGAAGGCGCCCAGCAGGTCCTGCAGCATGTAGCGGCCGGCGCGCGTGCCCGCGTCGACGGCGGTCAGAATGAACAGGGCTTCGAACAGAATCGCGAAGTGGTACCAGAAGGCCATCATCACCTTGCCGCCGATGGCGTTGGACAGGATGTGCGCCATGCCCACTGCCAGCGTTGGGGCGCCGCCGGCACGCGAGATGATGGTGTGTTCGCCCACGTCTTTTGCGGTCTGAGTCAGCATCTCAGGTGTGATGTGGAAACCCCACYGCGACACCGCCTGCGCCGCCGATTCGGCCGTGCTGCCGATCAGCGCGGCCGGGCTGTTCATCGCGAAGTACACGCCAGGATCGATGGTGGACGCGGCCACCAGCGCCATGATGGCGACGAAGGATTCCATCAGCATCGCACCGTAGCCGATGAAGCGGGCATGGGTTTCGTTCTCGATCATCTTCGGCGTGGTGCCGGAGGAAATCAGCGCGTGGAAGCCGGACACCGCACCGCAAGCGATGGTGATGAACAGGAAGGGGAACAGATTACCCGCCCATACCGGGCCGGTGCCGTCGATGAACTTGGTCATGGCAGGCATCTGCAGGTAAGGCGCTACAAACACGATGCCCAGCGCCAGTCCGACGATGGTGCCGATCTTCAGGAAGGTGGACAGATAATCGCGCGGCGCCAGCAGCAGCCATACCGGCAGCACGGAGGCGATGAAGCCGTAGCCGATCAGCATCCAGGTCAGCTCAGTGCCGGTAAAGGTGAACAGGGGCGCCAGGGCCGGATTTTCCTGCACATACTGGCCGCCGAAGATGGCCGCCATCAGCAGCACGAAGCCGATCAGCGACACTTCGCCAATACGGCCGACGCGGAAGTAACGGGTGTACACGCCCATGAACAGTGCAATCGGGATGGTGGCCATCACGGTGAAGGAACCCCACGGTGAGCCAGTCAGCGCCTTCACCACGATCAGGGCCAGCACGGCCAGGATGATCACCATGATCATGAAAGTACCCAGCAGGGCGATATTGCCGGGGATCGGACCCAGTTCGGATTTGATCAGGTCACCGAGCGAGCGGCCGTCGCGGCGCATGGAGATGAACAACACCATGAAGTCCTGCACCGCGCCTGCGAATACCACGCCGGCCAGAATCCACAGCATGCCGGGCAGGTAGCCCATTTGCGCCGCCAGCACGGGGCCGACCAGCGGACCGGCGCCGGCAATCGCCGCGAAGTGGTGGCCGAACAAAACGTTCTTGTTGGTGGGGACGTGGTCCAGCCCGTCGTTGAATTTGTAGGCCGGGGTCATGCGCTTGGCGTCCAGGCCCATCACTTTTTCGGCGATGAACTTGGAGTAGAAGCGGTAGGCGATCAGGTAGCAGCACACGGCTGCAATCACGATCCAGATGGCGCTGATGGATTCGCCGCGCTTCAATGCGACGACGCCCAGCGCGGAAGCACCAGCCAGCGATAGCGCCGCCCAGCCGAGTTTCTTCAAAACGGGGTTCATTGAGTCCTCCAGGGAATTGGGATGCTGCTCTTCGCGCAGCTTATGGAGAGTATTCAGGAAGTGCATATCTGCTCACAAGCGCAGCACTACGCAGAATCGGTCCGTACTACTACGTAGGACCCGCAAGCCGCGGTGGACGTACAATCGCGGGATGAAGCTGCGGCATAAGTTCATTTTTCTGGCCATCGCGCCCCTGATCATCGCCCTGTGCGCCATCGCGATCGCGGTGCGGCATCAGGCGAACACGCTCGCCATGCAGCAGCGCGACACCATCCAGCAGGCCTACCTGGCCAGCAAGGAAGCGGAGCTGAAGCACTACGTGGCGCTGGCTTCCCACTCGATTTCCTATCTGGTGCAGTCCGGCCGCAATGACGACGCCACTCTGAACGAGGCCAAGCGTGTGCTGTCCACCCTCAGCTTCGGCGACGATGGTTATTTCTTCGTCTACGATATGCAGGGTAATTCGCTGATGCACCCGCGCCAGCCGGAGCTTGTGGGCCAGAACCTGTTCAATATGCGGGACGACCGGGGCAGCCCTACCATCCAGAATTTGCTCGCCACGGCCAGCAAGGGCGGAGGTCTGGTGCGCTATCACTGGGTCAAGCCGTCCACCCACAAGTCCGCGCCCAAGCTGGGGTACGTGGTCGCGATTCCGGAATGGGGCTGGATGATGGGCACCGGGATCTATCTCGATGACGTGGACGCGGCGCTGGCCAAGGTCGACGCGCAGCAGCGCGCCAATATCCAGAGCACCATGCTGTGGATCGCGGGCATCGCGATTCTGGGCGCGCTGGTGGTGGGCGTGACCGGCATGGTGGTGAACATCCGCGAATCGCGTGTGGCGGACGCCAAGCTGAAGGCGCTGGCCCAGCGCGTGGTCGAATCGCAGGAAGAGGAGAGGGCGCGCCTGTCGCGCGATCTGCATGACGGCATCAGCCAGTGGCTGGTGTCGATCAAACTGCAGATCGAGGCGGGCATCATCCGCCTGGCCAATCCATCGCAGCAGGACAAGGCGCAGGCGGTGTTCGAGCACACGGCGGAACAGTTGAACAATGTGCTGGGCGAGGTGCGCCGCATCTCGCACAATCTGCGTCCAGCCATTCTGGACGATCTGGGCTTGGCCGCAGCGCTGGATCACCTGGCAGGCGAATTCCAGCAGCACAGTGGCCACCCCGTCGCCTTCCACGCCGAAGGCTGGACCGACCGCCTGCCGGACGTCGCGAACACGGTGCTGTTCCGCATCGCGCAGGARGCGCTGACCAATATCGAGCGCCACGCCGCAGCCAGCCATATCGTGATCGACCTGCGCGGCGACCGGCATCAGGTGGTGCTGCGCATCAGCGACGATGGCCACGGCTTCGACGCCGAGGGCATCGCCGTGCATCCCAAGCGCGGCATCGGTTTGCGCAATATGATGGAACGTATGGAGGCGATCGGCGGCGACTTTGCGATCACCTCATCACCCGCGGGCACGGTCGTCGAGGCCCGCGTTGAATACCGGAGTTGAATGCCATGGCAATCAGGATTTTGCTGGTCGATGACCACCCACTCGTCCGCGACGGACTGCGCGCGCGGCTGGAAGCCATGGAGCAGTTCCAGGTGGTGGGTGAGGCGGGCAGCGCGGCTGAAGCGCTGGCGGAAGCGGGCCTCAGTGCGCCGGACTTGGTCCTGATGGACATCAATATGCGCGGCTCCAACGGCATCGAAGCCACTGCCCAGTTCAAGGCGCAGTATCCGCAGATCCGGGTGCTGATCCTGTCCATGCACGACAAGCTGGAATACGTGACCCAGGCCATCCAGGCCGGCGCGCGTGGCTATGTGCTGAAGGATGCGCCGGGCAAGGACATTGTGGTGGCCATCGAAACCGTGATGTCGGGCGGGATTTACTATAGCGCGGCACTGGCGGCCCAGCTGGCCAAACCGCAAAACCAGGACAATCAGCTCACCCAGCGCGAGCACGAAATCCTGCGTCACATCGCCAACGGCGAATCCAATAAGCATATCGCGCGCGAACTGGACCTCAGCGTGCGCACCGTGGAAACCCACCGTCTCAATATCAAACGCAAGCTCGGCATTGAAGGACAGGCCGAGCTGATCAAGTTCGCCGTCCAGCACGCGCAATTCCAAAGTGGCAATAATTAGCCCTAATTGACCGGAAGTGTATTGTTATAGAAACAGCCAACCCGGTTTGGAGAGCACTCTCTACCAACCGGAACCTGTATTTTCGGCAATTTCTGTTATATTCCACAAGTCCTGAAAATCAGGAAAGATTTATTGGATTTATGTAAAAGCTTCCGGTGTTGCGTTTCGCGCCAATGGTTGCCTACCGTTAATAGTTGAACTACCATTGCTGCACAACCACGCCGAGATACCGATGTTTGCGTCTGACTCTAGCCCGTTTCCGCTGGTTGGCTTGAAGCCGGTCTCCAACACCCAGAATCAGTGGGTGGCGTTGGCCTTCCAGCCGCTTCAGGGCGCCGCGCCATCCGCGCTGCTCGCCCTGATGGCTGATTCCGATGCGGAAGTTCTCGCTTCCCTCGACTGCATTATTCCCCTCGCCGATCCGCTGCAACTGGAGCCGTCCCACTTCGAGGGCCTGGCCACCAGCCGCATTGTGCTGTCCATTCCGGCCGCGGTCTGCGCCGATGAGGCAGTGCTGAAGCGCTGCACCACGCTGTCCGACGCGGGCTGCCGCCTGCTGGTGGAAGGCGAGGCCAACATCCAGGCTGCGCGTGCGGGCGTGCGCGGGCTGAATTTCGACTGTGGCGAGACGATGCCGTCCGCGCTGGCGATGCTGACCTTCCCCGGCCCGCATATGGCGCGCAATGTGGTCAGCGCCGAGCGCCTGGAAGAATGCCGCAGGGCCGGCTTCTCCTGGTTCTGCGATACGCCTGCCGTCATGCCGGCTGCCGGCGATGCGAAAGACGACGGCACTTCGCGCAAGCGCCTGCTTACTCTGCTAGGCCTGCTGGCGCGCGATGCCGATTCGCGCGAGCTGGAAGCGCTGCTGAAGCAGGACCCGGCATTGTCCTATCACTTGCTGAAACTGGTGAATTCGGCTGCATTTGCGCCGGCATCCACCATTCATAACTTCGGCCAGGCCATCAATGTGCTGGGCCGCCGCCAGCTGCAACGCTGGCTGCAACTCCTACTGTACGCACGCCGCCAGGTGGACGGTCCGCCGAACGCCTTGCTGCCGCTGGCCGCCTTGCGCGCCGCGCAGATGGAGGCGCTGAGCAAACTGGCCGGCGGCGACCGCGATGCGCAGGATATGGCTTTCCTGGTCGGCGTGTTCTCGCTGCTGGATGTGCTGCTGAATATGCCAATGACCGAGATCGTGGCTGCCCTCAGCCTGGATCTGGACGTGGTGCGCGCGCTGGTCGAGCGTTCCGGTCCGCTGGGCGAAATGCTGCGCCTCGTCGAGCAGCACGCGCCCGACGCCAGCGCGCTGCGCGACGTCGGCATCGATAACGAAACCTACTGGCGCAGTCTGCTGCAGGCTTACCAGTGGGCGCTGCAAGTCAGCAAGAACGTCTAAGACCATGGCGTCCCATCCCGTCTCCGACTTCCTGGACAGCAGCGCGGCCCTGTGCGACGCGGTGCTGCGTCTGCGCGGCCCTGCGCTCGCCGCGGAGCTGGGACGCATTGCACGCGACGTGACGCAAAGCCCGCACGGGCGCTGGGTCCCGGCCGGCACCAATCCATCCGATGCGCTGCCTGGCCAGGCGCTGCATCAGAACGTGATGTTCGACGACCAGTTCTTCGGCCGCTTCGAAGTGTCCGGCGGTACTTACGACGACAAGGTGCGCCAGCACCTGGCCAGCCTGGCCGCGCTGGCGGGCAGCGTGCTGCAGGTGCATTCCATCGCCCAGCGCACCACCCACGCTTATGTGCAGGTGGAAGCCAAGCTGCAGCACCAGTCGCAGATTCTGGATCAGATCCACGAGTCCGTGCTGACCATGGACATGAATGGCTTCATCACCAGCTGGAACAAGGGCGCCGAGCGCCTGTTCGGCTATACCTCGGTGGAAGCCGTGGGCCGCAACATCCTGTTCCTGTACGAAGATGAAGGCGACGTCGGCTTCCACGACAATTTCCTGGAGCAGGGCGGCCGCTTGATGGAAGTGCGCCGCAAGAAGAAGTCCGGTGAAGTATTCTGGGCCAGCCTGTCGCTGTCCACGCTGTGCGATGTACACGACCGCTCGATCGGTCTGATCGCCTACATCACCGATATCACGGAGCGCAAACAGGCCGAGGAACGCATCCATCACCTGGCCTATTACGACGCGCTGACCAATCTGCCCAATCGCTCCCTGCTGACCAAGCTGGTGGACCAGGCGCTGACCGTGGCCCAGCGCAGCAAGCAAACCGGCTGCGTGATGTTCATCGATCTGAATCGCTTCAAGATGATCAACGACACGCTGGGACGCGAGATCGGCGACGAGCTGCTGTGCGAAGTGGCGCAGCGCTTCCGTCTGGCGCTGCGCGACCAGGATATCGTGGCGCGTTTGGGTGGCGACGAATTTGCCGTCGGCCTGTTCGACATCAGCCAGCACTACGAAGCCAGCATGGTGGCGCAAAAGCTGCTGCAGACTTTGAGCTCGCCCTTCATCATCGATGGCCACGATCTGCGCGTTGGCGCATCGATCGGTATCAGCGTCTTCCCGCAGGACGGGCAGGATGCGGAAACCTTGCTGCGCCTGGCCGACATCGCCATGTTCCGCGCCAAGCAGGGCGGCGATCCGGATGGCGAAAACGTCGCGTTCTACAGCCACGATATGAACCAGGGTATGCAGGAACGCATGCGCATCGAATCCGGCCTGCGCCAGGCGCTGGGCAACGGACAACTGATGCTGCACTACCAGCCCAAGTATTCCATCGCTTCCGGCCAGATCATCGGCGCCGAAGCGCTGGTGCGCTGGAAGCATCCTGAGCGCGGCCTGGTGCCGCCCGCCGAATTCATTCCGCTGGCCGAAGCGACTGGCCTCGTGGTGCAGGTCGGCGAATGGGTGCTGGAAGCCGCGTGCGCGCAGGCGCAGCGCTGGAAGCAAATGGGACTGCCGCCGGTACGCCTGGCGGTGAACGTGTCCGCGCGCGAGTTCACCTCCGCGCTGCCGGGCCGCGTGAGCGAAACGCTGAAGCGCTACGGTCTTGAGCCGTCGTGGCTGGAGCTGGAAATCACCGAGAGCACGCTGATGCACAATATCGATCGCGTGATCGGCATCATGGACCGCCTGACCGCGCAAGGCATCACGCTGTCGCTGGACGATTTCGGCACGGGCTATTCGAGCCTGTCCTACCTGAAGCGCTTCCCAATCGATACGCTGAAAATCGATCGTTCCTTCACCACAGGTATCCCGGGCGACACCAACGACTGCGCCATCGCCAGCACCATCATCAGTATCGCGCAGCAGCTGCGCCACAAGGTGATTGCCGAAGGCGTGGAAACCGTCGAGCAGCTGGCCTTCCTCAAGGATTCCGGCTGCGACGAGGTGCAGGGCTACCTGTTCTCGCGTCCCCTGCCTGCTGACGAATTCGAGCAGGCCCTGCTCAAAGCCATGCTGCCGCACTACACCGCGAGCCAGGCATGAAACGCATCGCGATCCTGTTGGCAGCCGCGCTCTGCGCCGGCGCTGCCTGGGCTGGCGATGCGATCAAATTCGGCGTGCCGGACGCGATCGCGCCATTTGTTCTGCCCAGCCGCGACAGCGGCCTGCTGGTCGACATCTTCCGGGAGGCCCTTGCCACGCAGGGCGCGGGCGCGGAATTCGTCTACCTGCCATCGAACCGCACCGACGAAGCCTTGCGCACCGGCTGGGTGGACGTTGTGAGTGCCCTCAAGACTGCGCCGCCGGCGACTGGAGTGCCGGGCCACTGGCCTGTCACACACTTCCACAATGTGGCGATCACGCTGAAGGTGCGCATTCCCCGCCTGGCCATGGACGATTTGTCGCGCTACCGCGTGAGCGCCTTCCGTGGCGCGTCGAAAGTGCTGGGCGCCGCCTACCAGGAAGCCACTGCCGACAATCCCTCCTACCGTGAATTGCCAAGCATGCCGTCCGCGCTGCTGATGCTGGGGCAAGTGGACGTGGTGATCTCGCAGCCGGACATCTTCCGCTACTACCTCACGCGCCAGGCCAAATTCAGCCGCGTGGACGACAACGAGCTGGCCTTCCACGACATTCTGGGGAAGGGCGTCGATTACTGGTTCCAGTTCCGCACCGCCGAGCAGCGCGACGTCTTCGAGCGCGGCATCGCTGCAC
>NZ_JBFRDW010000099.1:0-12345 GCF_052113985.1 Pseudoduganella sp. RAF53_2
AAGCGGCACCGAGCGCAGGTATTTTTTCTCGACCAGTTGCTCCAGGCTGTCCGGATAGCGGCCCGTGTCGCCGTAATACTGGTCGATTACGGCGCGCATATTGCGCAGGTTATCGCCGAGGATGGTTTCCTTGGCCTTGTCCACGCTGGGGAAATAGCGCGGTACTGCCAGCGTAAGCAGCAGCGCAATGATGCCCAGCACCACCAGCAGTTCGATCAGCGTGAAGCCTTTTTTTCTTACCATTTGCGGTACGGGATGCCGTTCAGGCCCACCGCCTCCGATGTCGAAAATACGTCATACACATCCTCGCCTTCGCGCGGATCTTCCGCCTCGCTGGCGTAGCTGCGCTTGCCCCAGGTCTGGGCATCGGTCAAGTTCGTATCGCTGTTAAAGGGATCGCGCGGCACGCGGCGCAGGAAGAAGATCTTGGCGCGCTTGGCGCTCTTCTGATCCGGCACGCCTTCCACCAGCGTCTCCAGACTCTTCGGATAGCCATTGCCCACAATGCTCTTGGCAATGCGTCCTTCGTCGTATGCGACCTTGTAAGCGTCGATGGCTTTGCGGATCTCGTGCAGGTCGCGGCGCAAGTCCTGCTCATTGCGGCGCTGGACCACGGTCTGCCCAACCGGGATCGCGAGCGTCGCCAGCAGGCCGAGAATGGCCAGCGTTACCAGCAGTTCGATCAGCGTAAAGCCGCGTGCGTGCATCGGCTTACTGCTGCTGGTTCTGCGCAGGCTGCACCTGCTGCGTGGACGCCGGCGGCTGCACCACGGACGGTGTTTGCGGCGGCGGTGGCGGCGGCTGCGTCACGCTGGTCGCAGGACCCGGCTGCGTGTTCGACAACGGCACACCGCTCGGYGCCGACAAGTCCGGCGCACCCTGGATTTGCTGCGGCACAGCGCCCGCTGCCGGAGCTGCCGGCGCCGGTGCCGGCGTTGCACCCTGACGCGGCGGCAGCGTCACCAAGGCGCGCGGCGCCACATCAGGCTTGCGGCGGAAGTTCGCGTCCGTACCAGCAGAGAATTCAGCGGCCGAAATTTCAGGACGCTGCAGATTGCGCACCAGATGCGGCGTAATCGACAAAACGATTTCCGTCTTCTGGTTATCGTCCGTCTGCACGCCAAACAGGCGGCCGACGATCGGCAGATCGCCCAGGCCCGGCACGCGGTTGGCCGACATGCGCTCTTCGTTGTTGATCAGACCAGCCAGCACTTGGTTCTCGCCATCCTTCAGCTGCAGGAAGGTCGACGCCTGGCGCGTGCCGATCTGGTAAGCCGTGGTGCCAGTCTTGGTTTCGACCTTGTTGACGATGTTGCTGACCTCCAGCGAAATGCGGATGCCCACTTCATTGTTCAGGTAGATGGTCGGTTCGGCATTCAGCGTCAGGCCAACGTCGACGTAGCTGACGGATTCGGACGCGAAGCCCGCAGTACCGGGCGACACGGTGGTGGTAATCACCGGCACCTTGTCGCCGATCAGCACCTTGGCCTTTTCCTTGTTGCGCACACGGATGCGCGGACTGGCCAGCAGATTGGAATCGCCATCGGTGCGGTTTGCCTTCACCGTTGCGCTCAGGGCGCTGATGCCAAGCGTGCGGCGGTTCAGATTATCCAGGTCATACAAAGTCAGCGAGTCGCCACCGGAAATCGACAGCGGCGTCAGCGTGGCGCTGGTCGGAATGTTCACGCCCAGGTCCATCAGGCGGCCACGCTTGATCTCGAGGATCTCCACATCCAGCATCACCTCTGGCTCGGGCTGGTCCTGGGTCGCGATGATCTTTTCCGCGAGGCGGATCGCGTCGGCGCTGTCGCGGATGATCACGAGGTTCAGTTTTTCGTCCGCCACCACGTCGCGCGATTTCAGGATGGTCTTCAGCGTATTGGTGACTGCCTTCGCATCCGCGTTCGCGAGATAGAAGGTGCGCACTACGGTTTCCTGGTATTCCTTCAATTTGGCCGCGGTGTTCGGATAAATCAGGATGGTGTTCGCATCCATCGCCTGCTGTTCCAGCTGGTTGGTCATCAGCAGATAGTAGATCGCCGATTCCACGGTGCTGTTCTTCAGCATGATGGTGGTGCGGGTATCGGTCTTCACATCCTTGTCGAACACGAAGTTCAGGCCCGAGCGGCGCGCGATGATGTCAAACACCTGCTTCAGCGGCGCTTCGCGGAACTCGATGGTGATCGGCTGCTTGTAGGCTTTGGACAGGCCATTGTCCGCAGTCGCTTGCGGTGCCTTGTCATTGATCTCGCGCAGCAGCGCACGCGCTTGCGCGTGGTCCGGCTTCTCGGACAGCACAGCGTTGACCTTGATCCTGGCGGTGTCGAAGTCCTTTTGTTCAATCGCCAGCGAGGCGCCAGCCAGCAGCTTGTCGTAGCGGTTTGCCGCTTCCAGCGCGCGCAAACCGGCGCGGGCACGCTCGTTCTGCGGATTCAGCGCCAGCACGCGTTGAAGTTCCTGCGCCGCGAGATCGTACTTGCCTTCGTTGGTGTAGCGGTCCGCCTGCTCGATATAGCGCACCGTGGCTTTATCGCGCGCCCGCAGATAGGTGGCGCGGTATTGCGCATTGCCTGGATCGGCTTTGATCGCTTCCTGGTACTTCAGCAAACCCGCTTCGATCTGGTCGCTCTCAACCAGATTATTAGCATCGCGGTAGGCCATCTGACCCGCACAGCCGCTCAACGCCAGCACCAGCGCCGACAGCGTCAGTATTTTCTGACTTGGCATCACTCGATTACTCCAATATTTAGCTGCTGCACCTGGTTCATGGGCAGGTAGGTCATGGTCATGGTTGGCGGTGCGATGTTGTCGACCCGGTACATGCCATCGATAACAGTGCTTTTTCGCACCACATAGGTTTGGTCGGCGCCGCGCGAGAGGTAGACCTCCCACTGGCCATCAGCAACCGCCTTGCCGATTACCGCGAACGGCAGCGGCGGGGCAGTCGGCGGTGGCGGCGGCGGTGCCTGCACTGGCGGCGGCGGTGGCGGTGGTGGCGGATTCCAGGTCTGGCCGCCAAACACACCATCAGCGCTCTTGAACGAACCGTCGCCCGCTTCGCCGATCAACTGCGCACGCGGGATGAGCGGCAGAATGGCAACCGGCTGCTTGTCGGCGCCGCCCGTCGCGCGCGCCAGGGTTGGCGCAGAAGCCGGTCCAGCTGGGGACGCCGCCGCAGCGGACGCGCCGGCGCCCGCAGTGGCCGCGGTGGCTGCAGCGCCCTGCCCTGATGCAGCCGATGTCGGCCCGGTGTGCTTGGCCGGCGCGCGGTCCGCAGATTCGACAACGCTGCTGGACGGCGTCTTGTCGCCGAACAGCACGAGTCCCGCAGCAACCAGCAGGGCCGCGCCCATCGCGATATGGCGCGGCTTCATGGCTGCACTCCCGTGTCTTTCAGATACAGCGTAAAGCGCAGGCGCGCTTCCACCACAGGATCGGTGATGGTATCGCGACGGAAGTTGACTTCATCCAGCGAGGCAAACGGCATGGCAGCCAGCGCCTGCATGCTGAATTGCCAGATATTCGCGTATGGCCCGCGCACCGGCAGATTGATCTGATAGGTACTGACCCGGCTCGCCTTGTCGTAGCCGAATTTGTACTCGCCCTGGTCCAGCGACAAGTTGGTTTTGGCGGCGATGCCGAACAGAGTCCTGATCTGCTGCTCCGCATAGCGCTTCTCACCCAGCGCTTCGTAAAAGGCGGCCAGGTTTTCATTGGCATTGCGCGGCGGCGCTGCCTCCACCAATTGCGCTGGCGCCGCCGGCAGCGTGGCAGGAGCAGCCTGCAAGGCCGAACGCGCGAACAGCGCCCAGGCCATGCCGGCCGCACCGACGATCAGCAGCGCGGCAGCCACGCAGGCCGCCGCGCCGGCGCGCTGCGTCAACAGCTGCAATCGCAGCAGGAAAGCGGATGCGTTCATCGTGCCCTCCACTGCGCTTCGATCTGGAAGCGGATCGGCCGGTTCGGATCGCCCGCATTGATTTCGTGGCGCACCAGTCCAGCGCCGGTAAAGAACTCTTCCTGCTTCAGCTGCTCAATGTAGGCCACCATGTCGTCCGCATTGCGTGCCTCGGCGGTGATCTTGAGGATCTGCTTGCGCGCATCCGGTTCCAGCGCCACCAGCGCAATGGCCGGAGGCGTGGCCGACGCGACGGCGTCCTGCAGCGCGCGCCATGGCAGGTTCAGTTGCAGCACGGCGGTGTTGACGGCATTAGCCTGCGCTTCCGGGATCGCCGTTTCAGGCAGCCGCGCAGGCGCGCTGGCAATCGCCTTCTTGCGGGCCGCGCTCAGTTGCTGCTCGCGTGCTTCGCGCTCTTTTGCGTTTTGCAGTGAGAGCGCAGCGGCAGCAACGCACAGCAGCAAGCCCACCGCGCCAGCCACCATCACGGCCGGATGGGTGCGATACAAAGTGCGGCGCCAGCCCGGAGCGGCGAAATCGATCTGCATTGGCTTCATGCCGCACCTCCGGCGCAGGCCAGCAGGCTGGCGTTGGACAAGCCTTCGCTCCGCCCTGCGCCCAGCTGCATGGTGGTGACGTGTCCATCCTGCGTAGCCGGTTTCGCCAGCGCTGCGGGCACCGCACCAGCCAGCTGGATCAGCTGCGGCGTTTGCATATCGAACAGCAGCGCCTCACGCTGCGCCATCTGCGTCAGCCAGTAATGATCGGCGCCATGCGGCACCGGCACCGTGCGCACGGCGCGTAATTTTCGCTCTTCAATGGCAGCCAGCATCATCACACTGCCATGCATCACGCCGAACCAGGCATTCGGCTTGAGCGACTTGTGCCAGCGGTTCCACACGCTGATGAAATGCGGCACGATGCCGGTCACCGCCAGACGGCGCTCGGCGGCCACTTTCTCCAGCAGCGCCTTCAGCGCGCGCGGCATGGCGGCGGCAAAGAAAGGCTGGTCGGCATCCCAGTCGGCAGTAACATGCCAGGCGGCAGGCGTCTCACCGAACAAAGCATGGAAGCGCAGCATGGCCGCCGCTTCCAGGTCGGCCACACGCGCGGCTTGTGCGGGCGGATTGACTTGCCACAGGCGGGTCAATTCGTCGCCCAGCACGAAGCTGACCGGCCAGCCGCCCACGTCCTGCGCGGACAACAGCTCCCGCAACGCAGCGCCCAGCGATTCCAGCGCAGCAGCGCCGGAACCGGATGCGAAGCTTTGCTCGGCCAGCACTTCCGGTGCGGCTTTGCTCCAGCGCGAAACGCGCAACAGGCTGACGGCACCGGGCTCGATGCCGATGCAAAGGGACTGCCCGAGTTTTCTACGCATGAAGGGTCACCCTCTTGATCTCGGACAGCGTGGTTCCCCCGCGGCGCACCAGCTCCAGCGCGGCCTGCCGCAAGCTGCGTGTGCCGCTGGCGTAGGCCGCGGCCTTGATCTGGCGGATCGGGCGCTTCTCCACGATCAGTTCGCGGATCTCGTCGTTCAGCACCAGGATTTCCGCAATCGAGCGGCGTCCCTTGTAGCCGGTGCCGCGGCAATCGCCACAGCCCTTGCCTTCCTTGAATTCGTAATCGAAAACATCGGCGCGCGTCATGTTCACGCTGGCCAGTTCTTCGTCGCTCGGCGTGTACTCCGCGGCGCAGTGCGGGCAGTTGATGCGCACCAGGCGCTGCGCCCAGATTCCGTTCAGCGCCGACACGAAGGCATAGGGGTCGATGCCCATGTGCGTAAAGCGGCCGAACACGTCGAACACATTATTGGCGTGGACCGTGGTCAGCACCAAGTGGCCCGTCAGCGCGGACTGCACGGCGATTTCGGCGGTTTCACGGTCACGGATTTCGCCCACCATGATCTTGTCCGGGTCGTGACGCAGAATCGAGCGCAGGCCTTTGGCAAAGGTCAGGCCCTTTTTCTCATTGACCGGAATCTGCAGTATGCCCGGCAGCTGATATTCCACCGGGTCCTCAATCGTGATGATTTTTTCGCGGCCGTTATGAATCTCGGTCAGCGCCGCATACAGCGTGGTGGTTTTGCCGGAACCCGTGGGACCGGTCACCAGCAGCATGCCATAGGCTTCTTCGGCCAGGGTGCGCAGCGTGGCCAGCGACGGCGCATCGAAGCCCAGTGCTTCCAGGGTCAGCGCGCCGTAGGATTCGATCATGGCGCGCTTGTCCAGAATACGGATCACCGCATCCTCGCCGTGAATCGACGGCATGATGGACACGCGCAGGTCGATCTCGCGGTTGTTCGATTCGACGCGGAAGCTGCCGTCCTGCGGCACGCGGCGCTCGGCGATGTCCAGTTCCGCCAGCACCTTCAGGCGCGAGATAATCTGTTCCGCGATATCGACGCCGTTGACGGCCGTGGCGTGATCCAGCACGCCGTCCACACGGTATTTGACCGCCAGGCCGCCGGACGTGCTTTCAAGGTGAATATCGGAGGCCCCTGCTTTCAGCGCGTCGTACAGCGTGGAGTTCACCAGGCGCACCGCCGGGCTGGCGGCTTCGGACACCGAGGCAAACGACAGCACGGCTGCCGTCTTGCCATCGCGGCGGGAATTATCACCATCCGTCAGCAGCGTATCGACAGCACGCGCCGACTCCTCCTGCTTGGACAAATAGGCCTGGATATCCGATTGCAGCGCAAGCCGCATCTGCAGCGGCGCCTGCGGCGAGCAGCGCGACAGCGTGGACAGCCAGGTCTGCAAATCGATATCAAACGGGTCGGCAATCACCCCAAGCACCACGCCGTCATGCGCGCGCAGCAGCACGCAATGGCGCGCCATGGCTTGCGACAGCGGCAGCAAATCGAAAGCCGGCTCGAAAGCCAGCATTTCCACCGTTTCCAGCACGGCCAACCCGAAAGGCTGGGCCAGCGCACGCACGGCGACGCGCGGCTCGATGCCGGAAATGGCTTCCAGTTCTTCCACCAGGCTGCGCTTGGTCTGCGCGCGCTGGCTCCGGGCGCGGGACAGCAGTGCCGCGTCGATAGCCGGAATGGTCATGACATCTCTCCGGCAAGATCAAAAATAGGCATGTACAGCAGCACCACGATGGCGCCGACCACCAGGCCGATACAGGCCATCAGCAGCGGTTCGAAGGTGCGGGTAAAACGGTCGATCCAGCGGCTGATTTCGCCGTCGTAGAAAGCAGCGGATTGCGTCAGCATCGGCCCCATATCGCCAGTGCGCTCGCCCACGCGCAGCATGCGCAGCGAGATCGGCGTGGTCAGGCCGTTGGCATCAAAGGCGGTGGACAGCGGCAAGCCGGATTCGATCATGCCGCGTGCGCCTTGCAGGCCCTGGCGCACATTGGCCGACACCATGCCTTGCACGGTGTCGATGGCATTCAGAATGGTGATCCCGCCCTCGCTCAGCATGCCCATGGTCAGGTAGAGCCGCGACAGCTCGTAAATGCGCACGCGTTCGCCAATACCCGGCAAGCGCGCAACCAGCCGCATCAAGCTGCCGCTGGCCAGCATGCGGCGCACGGCAAACACAATGGCGCCCAGCACCGAGAACACACCGGCCAGCAGCGGCGCCGTGTGCGCAGCGGCGAACTGGCCCCAGGTCAGCATCACTTGCGACATCCACGGCAGATTGCCGCCCGCGCCCTGATACACCTCGGCGAAGCGCGGCACCACATAACCGATCAGGAACATGGAGACGCCGCCGCCCACCAGCAGCAGGATGCATGGGTAAATGGCGGCGCTGACGATCTTGCCGCGCACCAGATCGATGCGCTGCTGGTAGTCGATGTAGCGCGCCAGAGAGCGCGGCAGATCGCTGGTACCCTCCGCCGCTTTCACGATGCCCACATACAGCGGCGGGAACAACTGCGGCTGCTCCGCCAGCACGGTGGAAAAGCGCTGGCCTTCACGCAGGCCACCCAGCAGGCGTTCCAGCACGCTGCGCGTGGCGGGAGCGGCTTCCTTTTCCAGCAAGGCTTCCAGCGCTTCAACGATGCCGAGTCCCGCGTTCAGCAGCGCCAGCAGCTCCTGGCTGAACAGCACCAGCGACAACGCCTTGGCCTTGCCTGCGCGCAGGCCACCACGCTTGGGCGTAATCGCGCTGACGAATAATCCGCGCGCCTCCACCTGGCGGCGTGCGTCGGCCTCGTCGCGGCCATCGACCACGATGTGGCCGATCACCATTTCCGGCGACAGGGTGCGGACGTCAAACTGCATGACTGAAAAGGAAGCTTATGGGGCGCTGGTGATGTCGGCGTTTTCGCCTTCGCCGCCCGGCTGGCCGTCTTTGCCCAGCGAGACGATTTCGTACTCGGCTTTGGCGCCCGGCGCTTTGTAAATGTAAGCGTGGCCCCATGGATCGGGAGGCACGCCCTTCTTCAGGTAAGGTCCGTTCCACTTGGCGCCTGCGGTCGGCGGCGCCGTCAGCAGCGCGGCCAGACCTTCTTCGGTGGTGGGATAGCGCCCCACATCCAGGCGGTAGGTATCCAGCGATTTTTCGAAGGCTTCGATCTGGGCCTTGGCGATGGTGACCTCGGATTTGCCCAGTTGCGAGAAATATTTAGGACCGACGTAGGCGGCCAGCAGGCCGATGATGACGATCACCACCAGCAATTCCAGCAGCGTGAAACCGGTGGCGCGGCGTACCGCGTGATGACTGTGAAACTTTGCTGCTTGCATCCGAACGACTCCTTGTAGTGCTGCGCGGCAGGAACGCGCTAGCGTATCACGCAGTTTAAGTAATTAACAACGTTTTCGGCAAGGACTGTGACCGATTCCAAACACCCAAATAAAAACAGCCGCACAGGCTGCAAAACCTGTGCGGCTGTTGAGACAGATGTTATCAGTCTTGCAGCTTGGCTTGCGCACGATCCTGTTCTGCGGTCGGCACGGTAGCGGTGCCGGTGTCCACGCGCAGGACGGTGGTCGCCTGGTTCACGCCATTCTGATCCAGGAACTGTGCGCCACCGAGGTAGGTCTGGTTGTTGTCCAGGCCGGACCAGCTCACGCCAACGGTCATGTTGTTACCTGCGGTGACCTTGCTTGGCAGGCCCCAGGTCAGCTTGGCGCCAACGTCGGCCGAGGTCACGATCCAGGAGTTCAGCTTGTGCACCATGTTGTTGGTGTCCGGACCGTCGTAGGCATCAACGCAGACCAGGTAGTTACCAGCAGCCGGCGATGCGATCTGCACGGACTCGTTGCTGCCACCGTTGCCGGAATACAGGAACGCACCGCTTGGGGTTACTACTGCCAGATCGTTGTCATCATCCGGAGAACCGGTGTCACGCTGGCTCAAAGCGAAGCGCGCCACAATGGTACCTGCCGGAACAGACACGTTGTACACCTTCACGCCCTGCGAATCCACACCGGCTTTGCAGGCGGTCTGGAAGTTCGCCGACGACAGCGGCTTGGCGACCAGGGTTACGGCGTCACCAACGGTGGCCGCCTTCAGGCCGCCCTTGATGGCGCTCATGGTGCCGGTGTAGCCGGTCTTGACTGCGAACAGGCGATTGCCGGCTACGCGGTCAGCCGTCAGGTTGTCCTGAGCGGTGATGGCCTTGCCTGCACGTGCCTGTACCGGAATGCGCACATTGTGGTTGTTGCCATCACTCCAGAGCAGGCTACCGAACTGCCACACGTTCTGAGCTGCGCCAGCGGCGCTCAGCTTGACGGTGAAGGTGCCGGTCTGGCCCGGCGCCAGGTTCAGCTGGCTAGGGGTGACGACGGTAGTGAAGCCCGGCACATTGGCTTGTGCGTTGTAGGTAGCCGAAGCGCCGCCCACATTCTTCACACTACGCCTTACCGTTACCGAACCCTGAACCGAGGATACGGTGATCGATGGCAGGTTCAGGTTGTAGGTTTCGTCCAGCGTGCCATAYAGGTTGCAGTCGGATGCCGGCGTAACGGCAGCCTTGTTCACCTTGCACTGGTAAGCAACCCAGTCTGGCTTGCYGGCGTCGTACACCAGGCCCGGATCGACCGCCTTGTTCGGATCAACGTGACCAGCGCCCTGTGCCCATGGCAGCAGGCCATTCTGCTGGCCTGGCAGATTGTCGTTCAGGGTGGTATAGCCGGTGGTCATCAGTGCCGATTTGATGGCGGCTGGCGACCAGTCAGGGTGCGCCTGGCGCAGCAGCAGTGCCAGACCGGCCACGTGCGGGCTGGACATGGAAGTGCCCTGGTAGGAGGCATAGGAAGCCGAAGGTACCAGCGTTCCTGCCGCTACTGCGTTGTGCTCGGCAGGGGTCAATGCCGGGGTCACGCTCGCAATCACGTCCACGCCTGGTGCAGTCAGGTCCGGCTTCAGGATGTTGCTGTCGCCCATGTTCGGGCCACGCGAGGAGAAGTTCGCCATGATCGGCGCCGGCTGGATGCCTGCGTAGAACTTGCTGATCGCTGCGTTCGCGGCGGCGCCTTGTGCTACGGCATAGGATTTGATGGCTGCGCCGTCGGTTGCAGTCACGTGCACGGTCGGCACCGAGTGGATTTCCGCCACCAGGCCAGCACCGTTATCGGCCATCACCATGCCGACGCCACCGGCGTTCAGCACGGCCAGGCTCTTGTCCACGCGGGCGTTGGTACCGCGGGTGCAGATCACGACCTTACCGGCGACCTTGGCCGGGTCCAGCAGTACCTGGCCCGGGGCCGGGCTGGAGCTGAAGCACAGGCTGGCGTTACCGCCGCCAACACCGGCGTCCTCTGCGCGGATCAGCGGGCTGGAAGCCAGCGGCACGTTGTTCATCGAAGCGCCGGTGTATTTGGCACCGTTGCCCAGATTCACGTCGCCCGAGAGCGCGCGGTCGTGGGTCGAAGCTGCGACGGTCGTCAGCCACGGGCTGATGTGGGCAACAGCGTTGGCTGGACCGCTATTACCGGCAGAAGCGGCAACAAAGACGCCTGCCAGCGAAGCGCGGTAGAAGGCTTGCTCAACCGCGTCGTTGACCGAAGTCTGTGAGCCGCTGATGGAGAAGTTGATGACGTTCACGCCATCCTTCACAGCATCGTCGATCGCCTTGACGGAGTCGGAGTTGTAGCAGGTGTTGGTGGCGTTGGAGCCGTCGTCCGCAGACGGGTCATCAAAGGTCCAGCATACCTTGTACGCTGCCACGCGGGCGCGCGGGGCGATGCCGGAGGCGGCGCCCATATCGAGACCGGAGATCGAGACTGGCACATTGCTGTTACCAGCCGAAGTGGAAGCGGTGTGGTCGCCGTGGCCGCCATGGCCGGTCGACACGCCGTTGCTGCCGATGTTCGAATCACGCGGCGAATAGAATTCGCTCCAGTTCTTCTTGGCGCCGTTGCCCGAAGCCAGGAAGCCGGCGTTGTAGAACTTCGCGCCGACCAGCTTGTTATTGCAATGGGTCGCCGGGTCGAAGCCCTCGCCCGCCACGCAACCACCGGTAAAGCTCGCCGGAGCGGAGCCGTACACCTGGGTCCCCGAAGGATCGAAGGTCGGTACCTGGTTGTTGTCTACGCGGTCAGCGAAAGCTGGGTTTTCCGGCCAGATACCGCCGTCAACCACGCCGATCACCAGGTTTTCGCCCTTGGTCAGGGTACCGCCGGCAAACTGCGACCACAGGCCGCCAGGTGCGGTCAGTCCCAGGAAGCGCGGGGTGGAGATGGTGTCCATATGGCGCACGGCGTCGGCCTGCACGTCGGCCACCGCCGGATTGGCTTTCAGCGACAGCACTTCCGCGTCGGTCAGCATGGCGGCAAAGCCGTTCAGCACCACGTCGTATTGCGCCAGCACGGTCGGATTGCCAACGGATGCCAGCACATCGATCTGACGGGAACCAAGATAGTTCACGTAGTTGCGCACTTTTTCAGCGCGGTAGTCAAAGGTTTCGCCTGGTGCAGGCTTGGTCGCATCCAGGCCGCTGATGCCGCCGGTGTAGGTTGCGGCAGGCTGGTCTTGCAGCTGCACGATGTATGGACGGCGCTGTTCGTCAGCGGAGGCAGCCAGCGACAGGCTGGTCAACACGGCCAGAACGGCCAGCGATACTGGACGCAAGTTCAGATTCAGTTTCATGTGGTTTCCCCGAATTAGGTTAGCAAGATTGGCGCAGGCTTAAACTGCGCGGCGACGGCGAATTGCGCCGAGGCCAGCCAAACCCAGTCCGAACAAACCAATGCTGACTGGTTCAGGGACGGTGACGATGTCGTCCACCGCAAAGTTTGCAATGCCGCCACCGCGGGAGCAGTTGCCGGAAGCGTCGCAGGTGTAGGCGTAGAGCAGGACGTTGGTGAAGGTGTCCGTGATCGAGCTCAGGTTGTAGTTCGCAAAGCTGAATGCACCGTTTGTTGGGCCGTAGAGCGGAATCTGGTATGAGCCGCCGACGAAATTGAAATCGTTATCGAGACCCTGCACCAGCAGAATGGCGGAAATGTTGGCAAAGGTCTGGCCAGCGCCAACCAGGCTGGCTGCCAT
>NZ_JBFRDW010000100.1:0-12257 GCF_052113985.1 Pseudoduganella sp. RAF53_2
CGTGAAGGCCAGCAGGCCAGGCATATCCAGCTTGGTCAGCGGACCGATGATTTCGTGGACGTCGCCGCCGGAGCAGAAGTTCTCGCCGGCGCCGGTGATGACGATGGCTTTTACATCGTCCGCATAGGCCAGGGCGCGGAACAGTTCACGCAGTTCGGCGTAGGAGTCGAAGGTGAGCGGGTTCTTGCGCTCGGGACGGTCCAGCGTCAGCGTGGCGACACCGCCTTTGACTTCGAACAGGAAATGGCGCGGCTGGTAGCCGGCCAACTGGCTGCGATTGCCAGGCAAGTCCTGCGGCTGGCCTTGAAGGTATTTCATGGTTTGTCCTTGTTGAGATGGCCCTTCATCTGCGACAGCAGATCGATCAAGCGGGCCTTGTCGTCGTTGGTGAGGTCCTGCAGCAGTTCGGCGATCCAGCGCTCATGCACTTCCGCCATTTCGACGAAGGCGCGGCGGCCTTCCGGCGTGAGCATGACGCTGAAGGCGCGGCCATCCTTGGGGTCCGCCACGCGCGCCACCAGGCCTTCCTGCTCCAGCTGGTCGGTGATGCCGGTGACGTTGCCGCCGGTGACCATCATGCGCTTGCTCAGTTCTCCCATTCGCAGACCTTCCGGATGGCGTTCCAGTTGCGCCATCAGGTCGAAACGCGGCAGCGTGATGCCGAACTGCGCGCGCAGCCGGGTGCGGATTTCGTTTTCGATGCGGGTGGTGCAGGACAGCATACGTAACCAGAGTTTGAGCGACTGGTGATGGTCGCTTGTCAGACGGCTGGCCAGGTCGAAATCGGGCATGGGCTCCTCACATGACTTCACCGCCGGCGACGGCGATGGATTGTCCGTTCATCGCGGCGGCCGCGGGTTGGCAGAGCCAGGCGACTGCATTCGCGACTTCTTCCGGCTGTACCAGCTTTTGCTGCGGGTTTCCGGCGGCGAGTTCCGCGCGCGCCTGTTCTTCGCTGCGGCCGGTCTTTTGCATGATGTTCGCGACGGCGCCGGCTACGATGTCGGTTTCCGTGAAGCCGGGGCAGACCGCGTTGACCGTGATGTTCTTTGTCGCCAGCTCCAGCGCCAGCGCGCGCGTGAGGCCGATCAGGCCGTGCTTGGCCGCGACGTAGGCGCTGACGTATTTGTAGCCTTTTAGTCCGGCGGTGCTGGCGATGTTGATGATGCGCCCCCAGCCTTGTTCCAGCATCTGCGGCAGGACTGCTTGCGTGCAGTGGAAGGCGCCGGTGAGGTTCACGTTCAGCATTTGCTGCCAGTGTTCGGCGGTGGTTTTCGCAAAAGGCGCGGAGTGCGCCTGGCCTGCGTTGTTGATCAGGATGTGAATCGGGCCGCCCTGCTGAGCCGCCCGCGCAATCGCGTCACGCACGGATGCTTCATCGGTGACGTCAATCTGCTGCACGAAGACGCGCGCGCCAGCGGGCGACGCGGTGGCGGCAGCCGGCCCCGTCGATGCGCGGTCCGCGTTCGCGTTCACGCTGGCGTGCGCTGCGGGGATGGCTGCGAGGGCGGCGGCGGTGCGTTCGAGGGTGGCGAGGTCGCGGCCGGCGATGGTGACGGTGGCGCCCTGCTCCAGCAGCGCGCGGGCGCAGGCGGCGCCGATGCCGCGGCCGCCGCCGGTGATGAATGCGTGTTTTCCTGCAAGCGTCATGCCTCAGCCCTCCAGCAGCTTGGCCGCAACTTGCTGCGGCGTGAGTCCAGCACTGGCGGCGGCAAGCTGGCGTTCGCGCTCCAGATTGCGTTCGAGCTGCTGCTTGCCCGCCAGGTACTGCTTGGGCCACCACACATCGCGATACCCCAGCTTCGCGGCTTCGGCCAAAGTCCACGAAGGATTGGCGAGATGCGGACGGCCAACCGCGCACAAATCCGCGCGTCCGGCAGCAATGATGCCGTTGACGTGATCGGCCTCGAAAATGGAACCAACGGCAATCGCGCCAATGCCCGCCTCATTGCGTACGCGGTCCGCGAACGGCGTCTGGAACATGCGGCCGAATACCGGTTTTTCCAGCTTGCTGACCTGGCCGGACGAGCAATCGATCATGTCCGCCCCAGCCGCCTTGAACAGCTGCGCAATGCGCACCGCATCATCCGGCGTAATACCGCCTTCGACCCAGTCATGGGCCGAAATGCGCACGCTCATCGGCTTATCCGCCGGCCACACGGCGCGCATGGCCGCGAACACGCGCAACGGGAAGCGGCAGCGGTTCTCAATACTGCCGCCGTATTCGTCGCCACGCTGATTGGTCAGCGGCGAGATGAATGAAGAAAGCAGATAGCCATGCGCACAGTGCAGCTCGAGCCAGTCGAAGCCCGCTTCATCGGCGGCCCTGGTGGCGCGGACAAAGTCGGCCTGGATGCGGTTCATATCGTCCAGCGTGGCTGTGCGGGCGACCTGCGAGATGCCAGGCAGGTATTGGTGCTGCGAGGCAGAGAGCAGTGGCCAGTTGCCTTTGTCGAGCGGCAGATCAATGCCGTCCCACATGGCGCGCGTGGAGCCCTTGGCGCCGGCGTGGCCAAGCTGGATGCCGATGGCGGCGTCGGTATTCGCATGTACAAAGTCCACGATGCGCTTCCAGGCCATGGTGTGTGCAGGGGCATACATGCCGGGGCAGAATGGCGTGATGCGCGCGTCAGCCGACACGCAAGTCATCTCGGCCATCACCAGCGCCGCGCCGCCCATGGCGCGGGCGCCCAGGTGAGCCAGGTGGAAGTCGCCGACGCAGCCGTCCACCGCGCTGTATTGCGCCATCGGGGAGACAATGATGCGGTTCTTCAGCACCAGGCCGCGCACGCGGTATGGCGTGAACATGGGCGGGACCGGCGCAACGCGAGACGCAGCGCCGGTTATGGGGGCGGCGATCGCGATGCGCTGGCCGGCTCTGGCGACAGGCATAGCGGCTGGCGGAGGCAGGCCTGCCTGGGCGTAGGCGCGTTCGGCCAGCCAGGATTCGTAACGGGCCACATAGCCCGCGTCGCGCACGCGCAGGTTTTCGTGTGAAAGGCGCTGGCTACGGGTCAGCATGGAATACGCAAACTGCGGCGCTTCCATCGCGGTGTAGCGCTTGACGTTCTCGAACCACTCCATCGAGTTGCGCGCCGCGCTCTGGATCTTGATCACTTCCACCGCACGCACCGACTCATACTCTTTCAGGGCAGCGCTCACGTCGCCGCCATGCGCAGCAAAGCAGCGCGTGAGTTCAATCGCGTCCTCCAGTGCCAGCTTGGTTCCTGAACCGATCGAGAAGTGCGCGCTGTGCGCCGCATCGCCCATCAGCACTACCGGCACTTTGCCATGCCAGTGCACCCACTGCTGGCAGACGATGCGCGGGAACTTGATCCACACGTTCGAGCCGCGCAGGTGGGCGGCGTTGGACATCAGCTTATGTCCCTCCAGCCGGTCCGCAAACAGCTTCTCGCAGAAGGCCATGGCCTGTTCCTGCGACATGTCTTCCAGTCCCGCCGCACGCCATACGCTTTCCGGCGCTTCGACGATGAAGGTGGAGGTATTGCCATCGTACTGGTAGATGTGTGCCTGGAACCAGCCGTGCGGCGTTTCCTGAAAATCGAAGGTAAAGGCGTCGAATTTCTTGGTGGTGCCCAGCCACACGAAGCGGCACTGGCGCGCTTCGATCATGGGCTGGTAAGTCGATTCGTAACGGGCCCGCACACGGCTGTTCAGGCCATCGGACGCAATCACCAGATCGGCGTTGTAGCGCGCGGCCAGCTCCTGGTCGTCCGTTACATCGCACTCGAAGACCAGCTCCACGCCCAACTCCTCGCAGCGCTGCTGCAGAATATTGAGCAGGCGCTTGCGGCCAATGCCGCAGAAGCCATGGCCGCCGGAGGTGACTTTCTGGCCTTTGAAGAAGACGTCGATATCGTCCCAGTGATTGAAGGATTGCAAAATCTCGCGTGCCGTCTTCYCATCCGCGTTCACCAGATTACCCAGCGTCTGGTCGGAGAACACCACGCCCCAGCCGAAGGTGTCGTAGGGACGATTGCGCTCAACCACCACGATGCGATTGGACGGATTCTGCTTTTTCATCAGCAGGCCAAAATACAGCCCTGCCGGGCCGCCGCCGATACATACGATATTCATTACGCTCCTCGCAGCTTGAAGCGCTGCAGCTTTCCGGTTTCAGTGCGTGGCAAGGCGCTCAGGAATTGAATTGAGCGCGGATATTTGTAGGGAGCGATTTGCTCTTTGACGAAATCCTGCAGGGCCGTCGCCATTTCAGGCGTGCCTTCGTAGCCGGGCTTCAGCACGATATGGGCTTCCACGATCTGGCCGCGTTCATCGTCCGGCTTGCCGACCACGCCGCATTCGGCCACGGCGGGATGGCGCAGCAGCGCGTCTTCCACTTCAGGGCCGGCGATGTTGTAGCCGGCGGAGATGATCATGTCATCGGTGCGCGAGCGGTAGATGAAGTAGCCGTCGGCGTCCACCTCGTAAGCGTCGCCGGTAAGATTCCAACCATTCAGCACATAGTCCAGCTGGCGCCGGTCATCGAGGTAGCGGCAGCCCGTGGGGCCTTTCACGGCAAGGCGTCCGATCACGCCGGGGCCGACGGGCTTGCCCGCCCGGTCCAGAATGCAGGCGCGGTAGCCGGGAATCGGCTTGCCCGTGGCGCCGGGGCGGACATTGTCGCYCGATGCGGAGATAAAGATGTGCAGCATCTCGGTCGCGCCGATGCCGTCGATCATGCGCAGACCCGTCGCCTGTTGCCAGCCTTCGCGCGTGGCTACCGGCAGCGCTTCACCTGCGGACACGCTCTTCTTCAGGCTGGACAAATCGTACTTCGGCACCAGGGCCGTCATCTGCCGGTAGAAGGTCGGCGCGGTAAAGCACACCGTGGCTTTGTACCGCTCGATCGCTTGCAGCAGGCCCTCCGGCGTCAGCTTTTCCAGCAGCACGGCAGCCGCGCCTACGCGCAGCGGGAACAGCAGCAAGCCACCGAGGCCGAAAGTAAAGGCCAGCGGCGGTGTGCCGATGAACAGGTCGTCCGGTTCCGACTTCAGGATGTGCGGCGGGAAGCAGTCGCAGATGGCCAGCACATCACGGTGGAAGTGCATGGTGCCTTTGGGGATGCCGGTGGTGCCGGAGGTGAAGCTGATCAGACAGATATCTTCAGCCGAGGTATCGCAAGCCTCGAAGGATGCTGCTTGCGCTTCCATCATGGCTTCCAGCGACGCAGCGCCATGATCGCCGTTGAAGTAGACGATTTTCTCAGGGCGCGAAGGCGCCACTTCGATTTCCTCGTGCAGAGAAGCCGCGCACAGCACGGCGTTCACCCTGGCGCGGTCCATGATCACGCCCAGTTCACGGGCGCGCAGCAAGGGCATGGTGGGCACGGCGATCAGGCCCGCCTTCAGCACCGCCAGCACGGCGGCGGCCATCATCGGATGATTGGCGCCGCGCAGCAGCACGCGGTTGCCCGGTACAAGTCCCATGGGACCGCGCAGCACATGGGCGATGCGGTCCACTTTTTCCTTCAGCTGGGCGTACGTCCAGCATTCGGATTCGCCGTGCAGCGCAATGCGCTCGCCTTTGCCCTGTTCCACTGCGCGGTCCAGGATCTCTGCCACGCAATTCAAACGGGACGGATACTGCAGTTCCGGCAGGTCGAAGACCAGGTCTGGCCATTGGTCCTGCGGCGGAAGGTGCTGGAGCGCGAACTGATCGAGATGCGCGCTCGGTTCAATTGCAGTTGCTTTGTTCATGGTCGCCCTGGTCGTTGGTCGGTCGATTCAGCCTGCACCAAACTACTTTAAACCTAAACTATATTATTGGCAAGCCGCCTGCGCGGCAGGCGCCGCGCGGCGGGTCAGGCGGATTGGCGGACCAGGGAGCTTTGGTGAATGACCGCGCGGATGACGTCGGCCAGCGCGGCTTGTACGGTATCGATGCTCAATTGCGTGGTATCGGCCAGCTTCAGGGTCGCGGCGGCGCCATTCAGGCCCAAGGTGACGCAGCCAGCGTGCAGGCGCTCGATGCGGATATGGGCTTCGGCCTGCTCGCCACTTGCCAGCAAAGCCTGCAGCTCGTTGCCGGCGGCGGTCAGCTGATTCTGGAAGCCGGCCAGGTAGACCAGCAGACGGTCGGCGCTGATGCCCAGGCGGATCTGGGTGGCGCTGGGTTCTTCGGCACGGTGTTCATAACCTTGCGCCGCCTGATCGAGGAAGGCCGACAGGTGGATGCGCACCTGGTCGGACTGGAAGGGTTTGACGATGTAGCCAGCGGCGCCAGCCAGCGTGGCTTGCTGCACGGTTTCCTTGTCGGTGGCCGAAGATACCAGCACAAAAGGCAGGCTGCTCAACTCACGATGGCTCTTGATACGCTGCAGCAGCTCCATGCCGGACAGGCGCGGCATGCGCAGATCGCAGAAGCAGATCGCTGGACGCAGGCCTTCCTCCAGCTGCTCCCACGCATCGGCGCCATCTTCAGCTTCCACAATGTCGAACTTGCCGCAGCCGTCGATCAGGTGCATCAGCACCATGCGCGACACGACATCATCATCTACAACCAACACTTTCATTCAAATCTCCACGTTGTGCAGCGCACAGACGACATTATGCATTGTTCAATGCCGGGGCGGCGCCACGACGTGATCCAGCAGGACGCGCAAGCGCGGCAGCTTGGCGTGAATCGCAGGCCACAGCGCGCGGTCCGCCGCCTTTTCCAGCTCGCTGCACAAGGTATGCAGCTCGCCTTCGGCCAGATAAGCCGCACTGCCCTTCATGCCATGGAACAGGCGTCCCGCCGCATCGGCATCGGCAGCGGCCAGCGCCGCATCCAGTTCCCGCAGACGCTCCGGCAAGTCGGCGATGAAGGCATCGCGCAGGCGCAGCTTGAGCGCATCGGCGGCGTGGCTGCCCGGTGGCAGCGTTGCAGTCTCCGGGATGTCCACCACACCGAACATCGCATCCAGTTCCGCAATCGAAGGACGCGCTTCCTTATGCGGCATCGGCGGCAAGGCAATGCCGCGCTGCAGCTGGCGTTCGATGGCGCGGCTTAGCTGGAAGTGCAGCGCCCCTTCGTCGATCGGCTTGGTCAGGAAATCGTCCATGCCCGAAGCCAGATAGCGGCTGCGGTCTTCTTCGCTGGCGTTGGCAGTCAGCGCGATAATCATCAGTTCCTGATCCAGCACCGGCGCTTCGTGCGGGCCGCCGGAGCGAATCAGGCGTGTGGCCGTCGGGCCGTCCATTTCCGGCATGCGGCCGTCCATCAGGATCAGGTCATAGCGGGCCTGGGAGCAGGCCGCAACGGCCAGCGCGCCATTGCCGGCGATGTCCGCCTTGTGTCCCAGCTCCTCCAGCATCATGCGGATGATGATCTGGTTGGTCGGGAAGTCTTCCGCGCACAGCACGCGCAGCTGATGGGAGTGCGGCTTGCGCGGCACATGCGGTACCAGCGGCGGCGCCACGCCGGTAAGCAGGGGAATGGTGAAGCTGAAGGTACTGCCCACRCCGGGCGTGGAATCGGCCAGAATCTCGCCGCCCATCAGTTCCACCAGCTGGCGGCAGATCGCCAGGCCCAGGCCCGTACCGCCGTAGCGGCGCGTGGTGGTGGTATCGCCCTGCTCGAACTGTTCGAACAGGCGTGGCAGCTCGTCCGGCGGAATGCCGATGCCGGTATCGGTCACGGTAAAGCGGATCAGATTCCAGCGCGGCTTGGTGGCGCCATCGTCCACGCGCTGCACGCGCAAATTCACCTCGCCCTGCTCCGTGAACTTGAAGGCGTTACCGACCAGGTTGACCAGCACCTGGCGCAGGCGGGTCGGATCGCCCACCACGAAAGGCGGCAAGTCGCTGTCGAATTCGACGTGAAAGCCCACCACCGCTGCGGTAGTCTGCTCGGCGAACAGACTCACCACGTTTTCCACCGCCGCGGCCAGCGCAAAATCGATATGCTCGATGGCCAGCTTGCCTGCTTCGATCTTGGAAAAGTCCAGCAGGTCATTGATGATGGTCAACAGCGACTGCGCGTTGGCCTGGCCGCGTTCGATCTGGTCGCGCGTGCGCTCCTTCAGCATGGCGTCGCGCAGGGCAAAGCCCAGCATGCCGATCACACCGGCCAACGGGGTGCGCATCTCGTGGCTCATATTGGCCAGGAATTCGGACTTCTGGCGCGTGGCTTCTTCCGCGCGCTGCTTGGCCTGGCGCAGATTCTTGTCGCGCTGTTCCAGCTCGCGCTTCTGTTCCTGCAGCAGCTTGTTCTTCAGTTCCACTTCCGCCGTGCGCAGGCTGACCTGCTGCTCCAGGCGCGCCCGCGCGCGGCTCAGCACACGTACGCGAGCCTGATAAATGCCGTAGCTGACGCCCGCCAGCACCAGGCCGAAAATGCTGCGGAACCACCAGGTTTTCCAGAACGGCGGCTCGATGGTGATGCGTACCGTTGCCGCGTTGTCGTTCCAGATGCCGTCCTTGTTGGCTGCCTTCACGCGGAACACATAGGTGCCGGGATCGAGATTGGTGTAGGTGGCGAAGCGCTTGCCCGCGTCGGTCACCACCCAATCCTTGTCGAAGCCCTGCAACTGATAGGCGAAGCGGTTGCGCTGGGGCGCCGCGTAGTGCAGCGCCGCGAATTCGAGGGCGAACACGGAATCCTGCTCGCGTAGCGACAAGGCATTGGTGTACTCGATGGCCGAGCTCAGGATCTTGCCATAAGGGCCGCCCTGCCCCGGACGAACCGACTTGTTGAAGATCTGGAAGTCGGTGATGGCCACCGTCGGCGCCACGCTGTTCTCGCGCACTTCTTCCGGATCGAAAGCCGTAATGCCATTGAAACCGCCGAAATACATGGTGCCGTCGGCCGCACGCGCCGCCGCGCCATCGAAGTAGGCGCCTTCGATGGTGCCATCGGCGCCGGAGTAATTACGGGCCTGGCCGTTGCGCATGTCCAGCCGCGATATGCCGGTATTGGTCGACAGCCAGAGATAATCACCCTTGCCGGGCAGGATGGCGGCAATCGCATCGTCCGCCAGGCCATCCTTGCGCAGGTAGCGGCGGAAATGCACGCTACCGTCGCCACGCCGCTCCATGCGGTTCAGGCCCGCCGCCGTGCCGACCCATAGCGTGCCTTCCGCATCTTCCAGCAGATAGTGCACCTCGTTGTGGCTCAGGCTCGACGGATCATTCGCGCTGTGACGGTAGTGCGTGAATCGTCCCGTCTTGCGGTCCAGCAGATCGAGGCCGTTGAACGTGCCCACCCACAGATTGCCGTGGCGGTCCTCCAGCACCGGGCGCGCCACGTCGTCGGCCATGCTGTTGCTGTCTGCCGGATCGTGGCGGTAAGTCAGCACGCCGCCGCTGGCGAGATCCATGCGATGCAGGCCGGCCTTGGTCGACACCCACAGCATGCCCTGGCTGTCGCCATACAGATAACGCACGGTGTCGTTTTCCGGGTCACCGTGGGTCAGCATCAAGGGGCCGAAACGGCGTGCCTTCGTGTCGAAGCGGCGCACGCCATTGCGGCCGCCCACCCACAGCGCGCCTTCCGGATCTTTCGGGTCGCGCCACAATGCCATCACATTGTGTTCGAAGTTGGGCGCATCGCTGGGCGCAAAGCTGTACAGCACCGTTTCGCCGGTCAGCGTGTCGTAGTAATTCAGGCCATCGCTGTTGCCGACCCAGATCTTGCCGTGGCCGGCATCGAGAATGGCGCGCGTCTTATTGTCGGTCAGCGAACGCGGACGGCCGGGATCTTTCACCAGGCGCGAGAAACCGCCGCTGCCCAGGTCCACGCGGCTCACGCCATTGAACCAGGTGCCGACCCACAGCGTGCCCACGCGGTCGCGGAACAGGGAGTAGACATAATTGTCCGCCAGTCCGTGCGGATCGCCCTGCTGGTGGCGGTACTGCACGAAGCGCTCTTCCACCGGACGCCAGCGGAACAGGCCATCGTTTTGCGTACCGATCCACACGATGCCGTCGACATCCTGATAGATGCGTTTGATCTGGCCTTCCGGCAGTCCCTGCGCTACGCCGAGGCGGCGGCGCTTGGGCACGGCGCCATCCAGCGTCCACTGCTCGATGCCGTTTTGCGTGCCGACCCACAGCATCTGGTCCTTATCGAGGAACAGCGACTGCGCGGCCTGGCGTGCCGGCGTGCCGCCCTGCAGGCGAAAATGCTGGAAGCTGCCGGCGCCGGGCGACAGCATGTCGACGCCACCTGAAGTGGCGATCCACAGCCGGCCTTCGCGGTCGCGCGCCAGGCCATTGATCTGGTCATGCGCCAGGCTGCCGGGACGTCCTGCTTCGTTATGCCAGATGGTGAAGCGGCCGGTGGCGGGATCAAAATGCTGCAAGCCGTCTGCAGTGCCGATCCACAGGCCGTCCATGCCATCGTCGATGATGGCGCGGATGTGGAGATTGCCGCTGCCGCGTTTTTCAGGTTCCTGCGGCAGATGATGCGAGAAGCTTTGCGTGACGGGATCGAACAGATCGAGGCCGCCATCCGTGCCAACCCACATACGCCCCTTGGGATCGATGTGCAGCACGCCCACCCAGTTTTCGGCCAGGCTGCGGCGGTCGGAAACGATATTGCGGTAGACCGTGACGCGGTAGCCGTCGTAGCGGGAAAGGCCCGCCTGGCTGCCGAACCACATGAAGCCCTGCTTGTCCTGCGCGATCGCCAGCACGGATTCCTGGGCCAGGCCGTCTTCCACATTCAGCTGCTCGAAACGAAAAGTGCGCGGCGGCGCCGCCACTGCGCAGAGAGYGACGCTGCCCGCCAGCCCAAGGGCGGCAAGGTGCTTCAACAATGGTTTCAAACGGCTACGGACTGGCAAATCGGTACTCGGACACGCAAAAAATATGCAATTTTACTATCCCTCGCCGCTCACCTATCAAAAAACGCCAACACGTCGGCGCGGCGAGCCTGGGTATCGCGCTGGCCAAGGCGGATCAACTCCGTTGTATAGCTGGATTCAAAAAGCAGATAGGAAGCCAGTGCCGCACCACGCGCTTCGGTCGCGCCGATGCCGGACAACATGGTGCGGATCGGCGCCGGCAGGCTGGCGATATGGCGCGCGGCGATATCGTCCAGGCGTTCGGACGGCGCGATGACCAGCAGCTCCACGGGACGCAGCGGCGTATTGGCCAGCAGGTCCGGCGGCAGCACGGACAGCGTATGGTTGACGCGGTTCAGGCGTTCGATATCCACCGCCAAACCATCCAGGAAGATGGAAGACATGGCATGGCCCGCAATCTGCGCCAGGCTTGGGTAGCGCGGCGTTTCGGTGGCCTGGCGCGCAGGCTCGGTCAGGCGTCCCGCACCGACCACCAGCACCTTGGCCGAACCGAGGTGGATGGCGGGCGAGATCGGCGCCAGCTGGCGCATCGAACCGTCGCCGCAATATTCCAGATGGCCGCCCAGATACAGCGGCACAGCCGGGAAGATGAAGGGAATCGCGGACGATGCCAGCAGGTGCTCGACGCCGATCTGGTCCTGCATGGCCACGCGCTGCATGCGAATCCAGGGTGCGATTTCAGCAGCCGTCTGGTAAAAGGTGATGTGCTGTCCACCGGTGTACGAAGACGCAGTAACCGCCAGCGCGTGCAGCAAACCTTCCTGCAAGTTGGCGTCAAGCCGCGGAAGGTCCAGCATGCGGTGCAGCAGATTGACCAGCGGCGTGTTATCCAGCAGGGACTGCGGTGGTGCCGCGCGCCATTTGCGCAGCAGCCAGCCGAAGGACAGCAGCGACAGCCAGCGCGCGCCGGAGCGCAGCACGCCCAGCGAGTCGGCGCGATAGACTTGTTCGACTTCGATATTGGTCCAGACGTCCAGCAGCTTTTGCACGCCTTCGCCGAAATTGTCGGCGCGGCAGGCCAGTGCGGTGGCGTTGATCGCGCCCGCCGATGTGCCGCAAATGACCTGGAATGGATTACGCGCGGGCGGCCAGCCCTCTTCCCACAGAATCTCCGAAATGGCTTGCAGCACCCCGACCTGGTAGGCCGCTCGGGCGCCGCCGCCCGTCAGGATCAATCCTGTTTTCTTTTTTTGTCCCATGCGAAGAGATTAGCACGAAGCCCGCGCGCGCCGGAAGCACCACGGCCGGCGCAGGGCGGGTCATTGACCCGCCGCACAACGCCGCATCAATCGCCCTTGACGATGCCTTCGCGGCGCGGGTCTGCGCCACCGAACCAGTATTCGCGGCCGTCTTTGCGCATGCGCTGCAAGCCTTGCAGGCCGGAGTTCTGCTCATTCTGGCGCACATCGTGGCCGCGTGCTTTCAGCTCGTCGATGGTGGCTTGCGG
>NZ_JBFRDW010000101.1:0-12241 GCF_052113985.1 Pseudoduganella sp. RAF53_2
GGTCAGGATGACGATCAGGGCGGTCTTGAACAGATTGTCGTTGAACGCGCCCAGGAACTGCGTCCAGAAGAATGGCGCGAAGCGGCGCTGTTTCAACAGGGTGAACTGGCTGGCGTGGCTCATGGTCGGAGTGACTGACAGTGAAAATACCGACAACATACATGACATTGCCCTGCCGGACAATGCCACTGCCCCTCACTCTGCGTTAGCTCAAGCTCCGCTGTTGCATCAAGCGGAAAAGCGGGCCTATCGCCAGCACCAGAATCGCCATCCGGCAGACGTGGAAGGCTGTCACAATAGGCACGCCAAGATGCAAGGTACGCGCGGTGAGCGCCATCTCCGCGATGCCGCCCGGCGAGGTGGCCAGCACCGCGGTGCCGGGGTGGATGTTCGCGGCCCAGGCCAGCAGCGCGGCAAATCCCGCAGCCAGCGTCATGGCAAACACATTGCAGACGGCCACACTTGCCATATATCTTGGCGCCGCACGCAGGAATTCCGGCGAAAAGCGCGTGCCCAGCGAAATACCGATGGACAGCTGCCCTGCCCTGACCATCCACTCCGGAACACCGCTCAAATGGATGCTGCAACCGGTCAGCGCTGCCGCCGCGAGCAGCGGGCCGATRACCCAGGCGTTCGGCACGCCTTTGCGCTTGAACAGCAGCGCCGCAGCGGACGTCAACGCGATCAACAGCAGCAGCCCCGGCACGTGCACGCCCAACGCAGCGACGCTCGGCGCGGTGGACGTGGCCAGGCCGGAGAGCGTCGCCGTGGCCGTGCCGGCCGCCGATCCGGCAGCGGCGCCGGACGCGCTGATGGCTGCATTGGCCGTAGGCTCGGGCACCGCAGGCATGCCATGCACGCTCCAGTAGCGCACTGCAAACGGTATCGTGGCGACGACCATCATCACGCGCAGGCTGTGTGCCGCAGCCACGCGCTGCACATCGCCGCCGTGGCGCTCGCCCTGTACCGCCATTTCCGACGCCCCGCCCATGGCCATCGAAAAAAATGCCGTGGCGCGATCGGTCCCCGTGAGCCGCTGCAGGAGGAAGCCGCACAGCCAGCCCAATCCGATCGAAAACGCCACGGCCAGGGCAATGAAACCTGCCCGTCCGGCCAGCACTGCCAGCACGGCCGGCGTGAAATACAGTCCCAGCACAGTGCCAATCGCCCACTGCCCCGCTTCGCGCACGCGCACGGGGCTGTGCAGATGTACGCCCGCGAGCCGCAGCGCGGCGGTGCCGAACAGGGGGCCGATAATCCATGGCAGCGGCGTGTTGAGCTGTACGCACAGCAGCGCCGCCAGGATGGCAACCGCCACCGCCCCAAGGAAAGGCCACCGCAGCGGATGCCGCCAGATTGGTCCCGCACCCGCCACGATCATCCTCAGAACACCCAGAGCTTGTCCTGTGGGAGCTGCAGCCAGTAGCTGCCTTCGTCCAGGCGGTACTTGGAGTAGGCGCGCACGCTGATGTCGCCCTTCT
Organism: Pseudoduganella sp. RAF53_2; assembly: GCF_052113985.1. Classification (NCBI taxonomy): domain Bacteria; kingdom Pseudomonadati; phylum Pseudomonadota; class Betaproteobacteria; order Burkholderiales; family Oxalobacteraceae; genus Pseudoduganella; species Pseudoduganella sp. RAF53_2. The sequence continues at coordinate 1,482 of NZ_JBFRDW010000101.1, forward strand.
TGAACAGGCACTCGAAGCGGTCGCCAAGATACATGCAGGTGAACAGCGGTAGTTCCAGCGCATTGTCGGCCTGCGAGCTGCTGACCTTTACTTCCTCCACGCGGATCAACGGCGCAGTCTCCGCGCCCACGTTGCCGCGCGCCGTGCCGACCAGCTGCGTGCCCGCCACATCGATGCGCACCGTATTGCCATCACGGCTCACCAGCTTGCCCGGCAGGCGGTTATTACTGCCCATGAACTCGGCCGTAAACAAAGTCTCCGGCGTTTCGTACATGGACTGCGGCGTGCCCTGCTGCTCGATCTTGCCGTTATTGAGCAGAAGGATGCGGTCGGAGATCGCCATCGCCTCATCCTGGTCGTGGGTCACCATCAACGCGGACAGGCCAAGGCGCACGATCAACTCGCGCAGGAAGGAGCGCGCCTCTTCGCGCAGCTTGGCATCCAGGTTGGACAGCGGCTCGTCCAGCAGAATCACCGGCGGGTTGTACACCAGGGCACGGGCAATCGCCACGCGCTGCTGCTGCCCCCCGGACAACTGGTGCGGGAAACGCTCGCCCAGATGGCCGAGGCCCAACTGCTTCAGCACCTCGCCCACGCGCCTGGCAATTTCATCCTTCGGCATCTTGCGCAGTTTCAGGCCGTAAGCGACGTTCTCGTTCACGGTCTTGTGCGGCCACAGCGCGTAGGACTGGAACACCAGGCCCAGATTGCGCTGCTCGGCCGGCATCTCGAAATTGCGCGCGCCATCAAACACACGCCGCTCGCCGATGTCGATCGTGCCCTGCTTCGGGCTTTCCAGGCCGGCGACCGCGCGCAACAGCGTGGTCTTGCCGGAGCCGGAYGGCCCCAGCAGCGCCACTACTTCGCCCTTGTGCAAGTGCATCGAAACGCCCTTCAGGATCGGATTCGCGCTCGCCCCGCTGCCGTATTCCAGATGCAGCTCATTGACGCTCAATTCATTCATGGTCAAATCTCGTTTCATGATGTTCACTCAGTTATGCAGCTTGACGCCAAAGCGCAGCGCGATACCCAGACCAACCGCCACCAGGGTAATGTTAATGAAGGATAGCGCCGCCACCAGGTCGGTCGAACCGCCCGCCCACAGCGACACCAGCATCGCGCCAATCACTTCAGTCCCGGGCGACAGCAGATACACGCCGGTCGAATATTCGCGCTCGAAAATCAGGAAGATCATCAGCCAGGAGCCCAGCAGGCCATATTTGATCAGGGGCACCGTCACATCGCGTGTGACCTGGCCGCGCCGCGCACCGACTGCGCGTGCCGCCTCTTCCAGCTCAGGGCCAACCTGCAGCAGCGCCGTCGAGATCAGGCGCATGCCGTAAGCCATCCACACCACCGAATAAGCCAGCCACACCGCAAAGATCGTGGAACGCAGCGAGCGCAGCGCCGGCACCAGCGAACCGGAAACCCACATCGCAATCGCGTTGTCGGAACCTTTCGCAAAGCCGTCAATCCAGGAAGGCACGAACAGGAACACCCACAGGAAAGCGAGGCCAGCCAGCAGGCCCGGAATGGCGCGCGGTACCAGCACGCTGTAATCCAGCAGGCGCGTAATCGTGTCCGGCTTGCGGTGCATGGCCAGCGCAATGAAGCAGTAGCAGACAATCGCCAGGCCGCCGCCGATCACACCGATCAGCACCGTGTTGATGATCCCGCGGATCAGGGATGGCTGTTCGAACACCTCGCGGAAGTGCTGCAAAGTCAGCACATCCGTCAGTTTCACACCTTCGCCCCAATATTCAACGAAGGAACGCAATGCGATGCCCGTCAGCGGCAGCACGATGGTGAAGATCAGCCAGCCGCCCAGCAGCGCGAAAGCCAGCCACTTCCAGTGACCCAGCGGCATGGCCTTGGTGCGTGCGCCCTTACCCTTGATCGACACGTACTTGTTGGCAGACTTCAGCAGCCAGCGCTGCGCCATCACCAGCGGCATGGTCACGGCAACCAGGCACACCGCCACCGCCGCCATCAGGTGATACGAAGGCGTACCCAGTTTGTTGGTCAGTTTGTACAGATAGGTCGGCAGCACAAGATGGCCTTCCGGATCGCCCAGCACCAGCACCAGGCCGAATACCTCGAAGCCGAGGAAGAACACCAGCACGCCCGCATACGCCAGCGCCGGCATGATCATCGGCAGCGACACATTGAACATCACCTGAATTGGCGAAGCGCCTGCCACGCGAGCTGCCTCCTCCACGTCCGAACCCAGCGACTTCAGTGCGGACGAAGCGTACAGATACACGTGCGGCACGTGGGTCAGCCCTGCGATCACCACGATGCTGGTGAACGAATAAATATTCCAGGGAATGAAGCCGAGGATATCCTTGGCCCAGGTCGAGTAGAAGCCCACAGGCCCCATCGACACCACGTAGCCAAAGCCCATCACCATCGGCGACACGAAGATCGGCACCAGCAGCATCGGTGCGATCCAGCCAYGGCCCGGCAGATCGGTGCGCACCATCAGGAAAGCCAGCATACCGCCCAGCGGCACGGCAATCGCCGCCAGGCCGGCCGCCAGGATCAGGCCATTCTTGAATGCCATCGCGAAGTCCGGATCTTCGAAGATGAACTGATAGGCCTCCAGTCCCACTTCCTTGCCCGGCATGAAGAACGGCGCCGACAGGAAGCTCTGATAGAAGATCAGGAACAGGGGCAGGAAGATCGCGATCGAGGTCAGGACGACCACCACCCCGCGCGGCCAGTTCAGGGCTGGCCGGCCCAGTGTTGCGGTATGCATGGACTACTCCTTATTTCTTACCGGCCGTTTCTTTCCACTGYTTCAGGAAGGCCATACGCTTAGCCGGGCCGAGGAATTGCAGCAGGATCGGATGTACGGGCACCGGTTTGATCTTGTCCTGGCCAATCTGCTTGACCAGATCGGCGGACGTGGTTTCGCCCGTCACATCGGCGCGAATGGCGAACAGCTTGGAGTCGTTAGCGACAATGGTCTGGCCGCGATGCGACAGCATATAGTCCATCCACAGCTTGGCGGCGTTGACGTTCTTGGCAGCCTTGTTGATGAAGATCACGCGCGACATCACCAGCGTGTAATCTTTCGGCAGCTGCACGCCAATCGACGGATCGGTCTTGGCGCGCACCAGCGCGTAGGAACCCAGCACGTTATAGCCGATCAGATTTTCGCCGGAGGAGATACGCTCCATCATGGTGCCGGTGGACGACTGCACGCGCACCTTGGCCGCGCCGAACGCATTCTCAAGCTCCTGGAACTTCGGATATTCACGCGCATCCTGGGTCATGAACATGAAGCCCACGCCGGATTTCTCGATGTCGTAGGTCGTGACCTTGTCCTTGAACTTGGGCTGCTGGATCAGTTTGACGAAGTCCGCGTGGGTCTGCGGCACTTCCTTGGCATCGACCAGGCGCTTGTTGTAGACGATGGCAGCCGGTTCGAAGGTCGTGCCGTAAGCCTGATCGTCCCACACTGCCCAGCCGGGGATCTTGGACGCTTCCACGGATTTGTACTTCAGCGCATAGCCATCGGAGGCGAGGCGCATTTGCAGGTCCATGGCGGACGACCACATCACGTCGGCCGTATTGCCRCCAGCTGCAACTTCGGAGATGAAGCGGTTATACACTTCGGTCGAATTCATATCGTTGTATTCGACGGTGATGCCCGGATAGAGGGCGCTGAAGTCCTTGATCAGCGGCTGCGTCGCCTTGCTGTCGGTGGCGCCGTAGATCACCAGCTTGCCTTCCTTCTTGGCCGCATCCACGATCTTCTGGTAGTCGGCCGGATAGCCCGCCGGCAGTTCTGYGAATGCGGAGCTTGCAAACAGGCCTGCCGCAGCCGCGACCAGCGTCATCTTCATCTTCATCAATGTCTCCTTGGAGGTTTTTATCAGCGCACCAGGCCTAGCTGGCTGGCGCGGCGGCCGTAGTCGTCAACGGCCTTTGTTACGTATTCGGTCAGGGCCTTGCCCGTCATATTGAAGGGGTACAGGCCTGCCGCTTCGCGCATGTGCGCAAATTCCGGATCTGCCATCATGCGGTCGAACTTACTTACCCACTGAGCGTAGTCGGCCTCGGTAGCATGGGGGCTCATCCACACGCCACGGATAATCGGCCACACCACGTCGTAGCCCTGCTCCCGTGCAGTCGGAACGTTGGCCAACAAGCCAGGCAAGCGCTGTTCCGACAGCACGGCCAGCACCCGCACATTCCCGCCAGGCGCCATCAGGTGCGCTTCCGAGGCGTCACCCGACACCACATGCACGAAATTAGCCTGCAGCGCTGTGAAAGCCTCACCGCCGCCCTCCAGCGCCACGAAACGCAGCACTTTCGGATCGATGCCGGCCGTGCGCACCAGCAGCGCAATCTTCAGCCAGTCCTGGCTGCCGATGGTGCCGCTCACGCCGATCAACACCTTGGACGGATCGCGCTTCAGTGCTGCGACCAGGTCGCCCAGCGATTTGTAAGGCGAATCGGCGCGCACGGCGATCATGCCGTAGTCCGCGCCCAGCGCTGCCACCCAGCGCACGTCGGACGCTTTCACCTTGCCGAACTTGCCCTGCGCCATATTGAGCAGGGAGCCACCGGAGAAGGCGACCAGYGTGCCGGGTTCGGCACGGCGGCGGCCCGCCAGCGAATGCCAGGCCACGGCGCCAATGCCGCCGGGTAGATAGCTGAGGTGCATCGGCGGCGGATTGGGGGTAAGCGTGAGGCCTTGCTGCACCAGCTTGCAGGTCAGGTCCATCGCGCCGCCCGGCTTGGACGGCACGATGCATTCGGCGCCGGAGGCCAGCGCCGCGCCGCTCAGGAGAACGGCAGCCAGCAAAAAGTGCAGCAGTGCTTTCATGACTTAGAAGCGATGTTGGATACCGACCATCAGGCCATGCTGGCTGTTGCCGAACGCCGCGTCATCACGCGACAGGCCTGTCAGCAGATCGTGTCGGGCCTTGGTATAGCCGAGTGTCGCGTACAGGTCGGTGCGCTTGGATGCAGCGTAGCGGTAGCGCAGTACGTACATGATCGGATCAGCGTCCTTGCCGTCGGCGACATTCTTCACATCGACATAGTACACGGCGCCGGTCAGCGTGACGTTAGGCTGCAGCTTATAGGCCACACCGGTCCAGTAAGTCGTTGCTTTCACGTCCGGCGTAGCGGCTTTGCCGGCCTTCAGCTTGAAATCGCGGCCGGCCAGCCAGAACTTGAATGGGCCGGTCTGGTAGTAGCCGCCGGCGTGGATCACCGAGGTTTCGTCGCGATTGCCGGTGGCGGCTACGGTATTGCCGTTCTCGCGTTCATAGGTCGCCATCAGACCCAGGCCTTCGGATTCGTAGCTGGTGGCGAAGGCATATTTCGCGCTGTCGGCGTGGCTGCCGTTGGCCTGTTCGCCGAAGGAATACGTCGCGCCGTAGTTGAAGTCTCCGGTCTTGCCGGAATACTTGATCATATTGTCGAAGCCCGTGGTCATACCGTACTTGCTTGGGCCGGTCGCGCTGGCGGTCGTGGCCCACGAGTAGAACGGCGCGAAGCCCATCGGGTCGAAGCGGATCACGGTGTCGTACACGCTGGTGAAGGAGCGGCCCAGCACCACGCGGCCCCAGCTGCCTTCCAGGCCGACGTTGGCCTGGCGGCGGAACAGCTGGCCGTCAATGGCGCCGGTGTCCATCAGAATGCCGCCTTCCAGCTGGAACACGGCTTTCAGGCCGCCGCCCAGGTCTTCGGAGCCGCGCAGGCCCCAGCGGGAAGTGTTCATGCCGCCCGAGCTGACGCGGCTCAGGGTGCCGCCATTCGGGCCGGCGTTGTTGGATACGTCGACGCCGACGTCGAGCAGGCCATAGACTTGAACGTTGGATTGTGCGTGGGCTGCGCCACCGGCGGTAAGCATCGCCGCGACGGCGATCGTCGTGGAAGTTCTTTTCACAAGCTGTCTCCTGGGTTTATAGTTAGTTGTGCTCGATCTTGCTCTGGCACGGTTCAACTATAAAATCGTCAACCTTTCAATCGCCTTTCAGCCACATTTCAATGCGCATACTGTTAGTAGAAGACCACACAGAATTACAACACTGGCTCTCGAAAGCCCTGCGCGATGCCCATCTGACGGTCGAATGCGCGGACAACGGCGCCGATGCTGACGCGCTGCTGCTCACGCAGGAATATGGCCTGATCATCCTCGACCTCACCCTGCCGAAGATGGATGGACTGGAAGTGCTGAAGCGCCTGCGCGCCCGCGGCCGCAAGACGCCCGTGCTGATCCTGACGGCGCGCGGCGGACTGGAAGACCGTGTGCAAGGCCTGAATCTGGGCGCCGACGATTACCTCGCCAAACCTTTCGAACTGGTGGAACTGGAAGCGCGCGTGAAAGCCCTGCTGCGCCGCAGCAGCGGCAACGAGGCGCTGGTCTATGAATGCGGCGCCCTGAAATTCGATACGGTATCGCGCATGTTCAGCTACTACGGCAACAGCTTGGCGCTGACGCCGCGCGAGCACGCGGTGCTGGAAGCGCTGATCACGCGCGGCGGCAAACCGGTGGCGAAGGAAAAGCTGTTCGACGAAGTGTTCGCCCTGGCCGACGATGCGAACCTCGATGCGATCGAGCTGTATATCCACCGCGTGCGCAAGAAGCTGGAAAGCACGGAGCCTGGCGCGGCGGCCATCACCACCCTGCGCGGCATCGGCTACCTGCTGCAGCCGCGCGACGCCAAGGTCTGATGGCGGCGCTGCTCGAAAGTCTTCGACTGCGCTGGCAAGGCGGCGCGCCACTGGGCAGCTTGCGCCGCCAGTTGCTGCGCTGGCTGCTGCTGCCGCTGATTTTGCTGGAGCTGCTGAATACCGTGTCCGTCTATCGCAATGCGGTCGACGCGGCGGATCAGGCTTATGACCGTTCGCTGCTGGCGTCCACGCGCGCACTGGCGGAACGCGTGTCCGTGGTCGATGGCAGCGTGGTGGCCGATGTGCCCTATGTGGCGCTGGACAGCTTCGAGACCGACACGCTGGGCCGCATCTACTACAAGGTCACCGGCATCAAGGGCGAAACCGTGTCCGGCTACGACGACCTGCCGCCTGTGCCGCCCAATGTGCCGCGCTCCGAGAACTACCCTGCCCTGGTGCGCTTCTATCACGCCAATTACAACGGGCAGCCGATCCGCATTGCCGCCCTGCTGCAGCCGGTGTACGACAGTTCGATGCGCGGAATCGCCCTGATACAGGTGGGTGAAACGCTGGACGCGCGGCGCGGCCTGACCAACAAGATTCTGCTCGACACCGTGGTGTGGCAATCCAGCGTGGTGCTGGTGGCCGGTCTGCTGATCTGGTTTGCCGTACGGCTGGTGCTCCAGCCTTTGATGCGCCTGAAAGCGGAAGTGGAAACGCGCAGCGTATCCGACCTGTCCGATCTCGATCCCGCCCTGGTGCACAAGGAAATGCGCCCGCTGGTGCAGGCCATGAACGCCTATATGTCGCGCATTCAGGAACTGATCGCCAACCAGCGCCGCTTCATTGCCGACGCCTCGCATCAGCTGCGCACGCCGTTGACCGTGCTGAAGACGCAGGCCGAAATGGCGCAGCGTGACATCAACCGTGATGCCAGCGGCGCCGACCTGCGCGAAATCGTGAACAGCATTACCGCCACCACCGACTCCACCGTCCACCTGGCAAACCGCCTGCTGATGCTGGCCCGCATCGAACATAGCGGCAACCACACGCCGGAACCCGTGCCGCTGCGCGCCATGGTGCAGCAGGTGGCACTGGAAATGGCGCTGTCCGCTGTCAACCGCAATATCGATCTTTCGCTGGAAGGCGATACCGAGGCGGAAGTGGCCGGCCAGGCGCTGATGCTGCACGAGCTGGTCGCCAATCTGGTCGACAATGCGCTGCACTACACGCCATCCGGCGGCAGCGTGATTCTGCGCGTGATGCGCTATGCCGAACACACCGTGCTGGAAGTGGAAGACAGCGGCCCCGGCATTCCTGAAGCGGACCGTGACCGCGTGTTCTCACCCTTCTACCGCGCAGCCAGCTCGATGCAGACCAACCCCGGCGGCTCCGGCCTCGGCCTGGCCATCGTGCGCGACATCGCTGCCCTGCACAACGCCACCATTGCCCTCGACGCCGGCGCGAACGGCAAGGGCTTGCTGATCCGCGTCAGCTTTCCAGCGGCAAGCTGATCGCGATACGCGTGCCGTTGGCGGTGGCGATGGCAAAGCGTCCGCCCAGCGCCTGCACGCGCTCCTTCATGCCTGCAATGCCGATGCCTTCTGCCGTGTGTGCCGGATCGAAGCCGACGCCATCATCGGCAACGGCAATCTCGAGGCGGCCATCGCGCCGCAGCAGCGCCACCGTGGCATTGCGTGCGCGGGCGTGCTTGACGATGTTCGATAGCGCTTCCTGCACGATGCGATAAGCGCTGATGGCCACGTTGCCGTCCAGTCCCGCGAAATCGCCTTGGGCCTGCAGCGCAAAATGACAGTCAGGGTGATTGCGTTCATACTGGTTCACCATTTCTTCCAGCGCGCCTTGCAGGCCAAGCATGTCCAGCACTTCGGGACGCAGGCGGCGGACCAGCGAGCGGCCGCTGTTGTATAAGCCCAGCGCCAGTCTGGTGATCGCACGCGCCTTGTCGCCGATCTGCCCGGCCAGCGGCGCGGGCTGCGCCTGCGCGGCCAGCGCAGTGATTTGCTGCGCCTCCAGGCGGACAGCAATCAGCGTGGCATTGAGTTCATCGTGGATTTCCAGCGCAATGCTCTTGCGCTCATCTTCCACGGCGGTGTTCACGCGCTGCAGCAAGCGGCGCTTTTCTTCGTCTGCGGCGCGCAAGGCTTGCATTGACGATTTGAGCGAGGCAGCGAATCCGTCCGTCATGCGGTAAGCCAGCGACAGGCAAAGCAGCAGGCCAAGACTGGCCACGCCCAGCTCGATGTAGAAGCGGCGCCTCTGCTTCGCCAGCAGCGCGGTAGCGGACATGCGCACCTGCACATAGCCCATGGTGCCGACATTGCGGTCGCCGCCGCCGGTCACATACAGCAGCCGCTTATGAATCGGCGCCTCGAAGTAACGGGCTTCCGGCTGGCCGGAGGTACGCGCTTCCACATCGACCAGGGGTTTGCGGCTCGCATCCAGCAGCGTCACGCGCTTAATGGCTGAATCGCCCTGCATCATGYCGTAGATGGACGCCTTCAGTTCGTCGAACTGGCCGCCCATCAAGCTCGCTTCGCCACTGCTGGCCAGCGCGGCAGCCAGCAACTGGCCCCGCTCCGCCAATTCGGCGCGCACTTCCTCCTGGCGCGACTGGTGGCTGTACCAGGTCAGCGTGACGAACAGCACCAGCAAGGGGAAGGTCGTGATCAGCAGCAGCCGCGTACGGGTGCTCAGGCGCGGCATGATGGTCAAGGCTGGATCAGGCCATGGCGTACTGCGAGGCGCGTGATGTCGGCGGCGCGCTGCACGCCCAGCTTGTCCTTGATGGCCTGGCTGGTGTTGCTGATGGTTTTGCTCGACACATCGAGCTTTTCCGCGATTTCGGCGTTGGTCTGCCCTTCCGCCATCATCGTGAAAATCTGCAGCGAACGCTCATCCAGCAGCGCTTGCGGCGATTGCTCGCCCAGTACGGACAGGCTGGCCAGGCGCTCCGCAATCGCCGGCATGAAATACAGCTCGCCGTGCTGCGCGCGCTTGACGGCGAGCGCCAGTTCCTCAGGATCGCAATCCTTGGTGATGAAGGCACGCGCGCCGATGCGGTAGGCCTCCTTGATCAAACTGTCCTGATCGAACTGGGTCAGGAAGATGACGCGGGCGTTCGGCTTGGCCTTCAGGATCTGGCGCGCAGCATCCAGGCCCGTCAGCTGCTCACCGAAACGGATATCCAGGATAGCAACATCAGGTTCCATCCTTTGGAACTCCGAGATCGCCTCTTCCGGCGTTTTGGCGCGCGCCACCACCTCGATTCCATGGGCGCCCAGGGTCATGGCAAAGCCGTCCATTACGATGGGATGATCGTCTGCCAGCAATGCGCGAATGTTCTTGTCCATAGGCAGAACGATATCACAGCAAAAAATTCCACACAAACCCATTGCAAATTTCTACTTACTGGAAGAATATACTTCCATGCACTAGCAAAGGAGAGTTCTCATGAATTTCAATTCCCAGCGCAAGAACTACACCGGAATGGCCGTGATTGGACTGGCACATGTGATGGCTTTCGTGTTCGCCCTGCAGCATACCAAGGTGTGGATCAACCATCCGGATGGACCGGCGGCGGTCGAAGTATTGCCGCTGCCGCCTGAGCCAAAATACGAGACACCTCCCCCGCTGCCGATGCCAACGCAGTTCACGCCGCCCGACGTGCGTCCGCCGACAGATTGGCCGGTCACGGTCACGATTACCGACACCACGCCCACCATTCCGGAAGGCGTGCCCGTGCGGCGCCCCGTGAATCCCGGTCCGCCGGCGGCGGGCGGTGGGGATATCGTGGTGGCGAAACACGAGCCGCTAACCGTGCAGCCGGTGATTGAAATGCGGGCTTGCGCCAAACCCGCTTATCCGCAGTCGGCCTTGCGCAATGGCGATACGGGCACCGTCACGCTGGCCTTCCTGATCGGAACGGATGGCCATGTGGCGGCGTCGAAAGTGGAAAAATCGAGCGGCTATCGGGATCTCGACCGCGCTGCAATTGGCGGCCTGTCGCAATGCCGCTTCAAACCGGGGACGGTGGACGGCGTTCCCTTTGAATCCTGGACGCGCGTCCAGTACGTGTGGTCGCTGGACGATTAATTCTTCTG
>NZ_JBFRDW010000102.1:0-12211 GCF_052113985.1 Pseudoduganella sp. RAF53_2
TCGCCGATTTCCTGGTAGGCGATGGCCAGATCCAGCTTGGTGTCCATCTCCATGTGCAGGGCCGACATTTCGGTTTCGGCTGGCGCGTGGGCGGTTTCAGTGCCCAGGTCCAGGTCGATGCCGGACAGGTCGAATTCGGCCGGTGCCACAGCGGTGGCCACTTCAGAGTCCTGTTCCGGTGCCGAGAAGTCCGATGCGGACAGCGGGGTTTCGTCAGCAGGAACGGCCGGCGCCGGGCTGCCCGGCAGGGTGAAGTCCATCAGATCCAGGCCAGCCAGCGGATCAGCGTCGGTGGCCTTGGCTTCCGCTTCGGCGGCCGGTTTCACTTCGCTCGGCAGATCCAGGCTGAAGTCCATGCCCAGGTCGTCGGCCAGCGAGGCGGCTGGCTCTTCTGCCGCGGCAACCGGTTCCGGCGCGGCTGGCGTTTCTGTCTTGGCGCCGAAGTCCATGTCAAAGGCCAGATCCGGCACATCGTTCGCTGCCGGCGCAGGTTCGGCAGCGGCTGGAGCTTCTGCGCTTGGCGCAGGCGCTTCAGCGTCGAAGCTCAGACCACCCAGGTCGAAGTCCAGCGTGTTCGAATCGGCGGCTTTGGCAGTCTTGCCTTCCTCTTCCTTGGCCATCTCTTCCAGGGACGGCAGCGCAGTTGCATCGCGGTCCAGGTCGAAGTCCATCAGATTGCTTTCGGCAGCCGGTGCGGCAGCCGTGGAGGCATCGTGGCTCAGGTCCAGGTCCAGGCTCGGCTCTTCAGCAGCCGGCGCCGGGGCTGGCGTAGTCGGTTCGGCGAACAGGGACGCCAGATCGTGAATGTCTTCGCTGGTGCCGGCGTTCGGTGCAAACGCTTCGGCAGCGCCGGCTGCGGCAACGCCCGCGGCAGCTGCGCCCAGACCCACGCCTGCGGACGGCTGTGCCGCGTTGGCGTACAGCGGATTGTCAGCGTCAATGCTCTGGCCCATGGTCGCCGCTTGCGCCCACTCGTCGCCCTGCCCTTTGCTCATCGAATACAGCTCGCTGGCCTGGGTTTCGAAGGCGCGGGTATCCTTCCGGCTGGCGTAGATTTCCAGCAGCTTCAGACGCACCTGATGGCGCTCAGGATGGGTACGCAGTGCTTCCTTCAGAATCTCTTCGGCTTGCGCGTCGCGGCCGTAGGCGATGTACACATCGGCTTCCGCCACTGGATCGACTTCATTGGTATCCAGCTGGCTGGCCGACGGTGCAAAATTCGAATTGAACACGCTGTTGTTGGTGTCCACGCTGGCGCCGCCGGTTTCGGCGAACATTGGCGCGGCTGTGGTGCCCGGATCGCCCAGCAGGCTGGACTCGCCCTTCGGCACCATCAGCTGCTGTGCCTTGCGGCGGCGCGATACCATCAGCGCCGCGCCCCCCAGCAGTGCAGCGACGGCGATGCCGATCATCTGCAGGTTATCCATGATGAAGTCGACCAGGCCAGGTTCCTGGATCGGCTTCGACGGGGTCGTGACCACCGGTTTCTTTGGCTTGGCCGGCGCAGGTGCGCTGGCCGCTGGCGCCGATGCTGCCGGCTTGGCCGCAGCCACGGTCTTGCCGGTGACGTCCAGCTCAGGCACGGAGGCCTTGCTCTGCGCCTCGGCAGCGGCCTTGTTCTTCACGGCCATCAGCTTTTCCAGATCGCTGACGTTCTTTTCCAGTTCCTTCACGCGGTTGCTGGCGTCGTCGGCGGCGCGCTGCTTGGCGATCTTGTCTTCCACGGCAGCGGTCTGGCCGGCCTTGCCGGCAGCCTCGCCGGCTTTGGACAGCTTCAGCTGGTCCTTCGATTCGGTGACGGCAGTCGGACGCTCTTCCACGCGAGCAGTGATCTTGCCCGCTGCGCTCTGCTGCTGTTCCGGCGCCTTGGCGGCGGTGCTCGAAGCCACCTGGCCTGCCAGCTTGGCGCGGTAGGCGTTGAAGTCGGCAGCATGGGCGACCACGACGCCGCGTGCCTCACCTTCGTTGCCAACGGACGAGCGCACGGCATCGGCGTTCGGCACGGACAGGATGGTGCCCGACTTCAGGCGGTTCATATTGTTGCCGCTGAAGGCTTCCGGATTCGCGCGGTACAGCGCGACCAGCATCATATCCAGCGAAATATCGCCCGGCTTCATGCGGCCGGCGATCTTGCTCAGCGTGTCGCCGCGCTGTACCTGGTACTGATCGGCGCCCGAACCTTCGGCCGGCGCAGCACGCGAAGGACGCACCGGGCTGGCCGGCGCTTCGGAAGGCGCCGCTGCCGGCGTTGCGGCAGCGCGCGGTGCGGCCGTAGCCGAACGCGCAGCAGCYGCCTGCGCAGCGCGGTTCTCAACCGGCGCAGCCACTTGCGGCGCATTCGCCTGGCGCATCTCGGTCGGATCGAGCAGGAAGGTGTATTCGCGCACCAGACGGCCATTGGTCCAGGTCAGCTCCAGCAGCATATCGACGAAAGGCTCGTTGATCGGCTGCGACGAAGTGACACGGATGAACTGGCGGCCGCCGCGTGCTTCCACGTCGAAGCGCAGCTGCAGCAGAGCCGAGTTGAAATCGATATTGGCGGCGCGGAAGGCGTCCGGCGAGGCCAGTTTGGCCACCAGCTCTTGCGCCTCTTCCGGCGTGACGGAGGTCAGTTCGATTTCGGCGCGCAGCGGCTGGCCCAGCGACGAGAGGACCGTGAGCTTGCCAAGTCCGGCAGCGTAAGCCGCGGGGGACAATAAGACCGTGCCGATCACGGCGGCGGTCAGAGTTTTCAAAGCGAACGAAGCGACCTTGGAAGGCTTTTGTACTGGCATAGTGAGGGCAGCGAAATGGTTAGCAGTGGAAAAATGTTACTTTCCCAGAGGTGCCCAACATAACATCATGCCCTCAGGCATGCAAGCATTCTCCCTCTATGAAACCCTATTCTGTTTCCTCTATGCCGAAAATAATCTTTTATTCAAAGAAAAAGGCCAGATTTCCCTTTGAAATCCGGCCTTTAGAAAATATTACTTATCTTATTTATTAATCACGAGGTGTTAGTTAATTATTATCGAATGATTATTTATCGAGAACAATTCGCAGCATGCGGCGCAGTGGTTCCGCAGCACCCCACAGCAGCTGATCGCCGACGGTAAATGCGGACAGATATTCGCCGCCCATCGACATCTTGCGCACGCGGCCAACCGGGATGGTCAGGGAGCCGGTGACCGCTGCCGGGGTCAGATCCTTCATCGATGCTTCACGGGTGTTCGGCACGAATTTTACCCACTGGTTGTCCTTGGCGATGATGTCGTTGATCTCGTCCAGCGGCACATCCTTTTTCAGCTTGATGGTCAGCGCCTGGCTGTGGCAGCGCATCGCACCGATACGCACACACAGGCCGTCGACCGGGATCACGGAGCCGGTGAAGCCTTCACCGCGGCCCAGGATCTTGTTGGTCTCGGCGCCGCCCTTCCACTCTTCCTTCGACTGGCCGTTGCCCAGGTCCTTGTCGATCCATGGAATCAGGTTGCCGGCCAGCGGCACGCCGAACTGCTTGGTCTCTTCGCCGGACAGGCCGTGCTGGGTGGCCAGCACCTGGCGGTCAATTTCCAAAATCGCGGAAGCCGGGTTGTCCAGCAGCGCTTTTACGGAGCTGTTGATAGTGCCGAACTGGGTCAGCAGCTCGCGCATATGCTGTGCGCCGCCGCCGGATGCCGCCTGGTAGGTCATGGACGTCATCCACTCCACCAGGTCCTGCTTGAACAGGCCGCCCAGGCCCATCAGCATGCAGGACACGGTGCAGTTACCGCCGATGAAGTTCTTCACGCCCTTGGTCATCGCATCCTTGATCACGTTCAGGTTGACCGGATCGAGCACGATCACGGCATCCTTGTCCATGCGCAGGGTCGATGCAGCATCGATCCAGTAGCCGTTCCAGCCCGCTGCGCGCAGCTTCGGGAACACGGCCGAGGTGTAGTCGCCGCCCTGGCAGGAGATGATGATCTCGCAGCGTTTCAGTTCGTCGATGTTGGTGGCGTCTTTCAGGGTGGTTTCATTCTTCGCCATCGCCGGAGCTGCGCCGCCGGTGTTCGAAGTGCTGAAGAAAACCGGCTCGATGTGGGCGAAATCGCCCTCTTCCTGCATGCGCTGCATCAGGACCGAACCGACCATGCCGCGCCAACCAACCAGACCTACGAGTTTCATTTTGCTTTCCTTTGGATGTGAATTCTTTTAAACCAGGGGCAGAACCTGGTGGCAGCCACTTCGTGGCGGCCACCTGTTCCGCGCCGCTGGCGTGGTGGCTGCCACAWCGTGGCTGCCACCAGCTTATGCCTTGGTTTCTCAGGCCAGCGCCGCAACCACCGCGTCGCCCATCTGCTCCGTGCCGACCTTGGTCGTGCCGTCTTCGTAAATATCCGGCGTGCGCAGGCCCTGCGCCAGCACCTTCTTGACGGCGTTCTCGATACGGTCGGCCTGTTCCGCGCGGTTCAGCGAATAGCGCAGCATCATGGCGGCCGACAGGATCGTGGCCAGCGGGTTGGCAACGCCCTTGCCCGCGATATCAGGAGCCGAGCCGTGCGACGGTTCGTACAGGCCCTTGTTGTTGGCGTCCAGCGAAGCCGATGGCAGCATGCCGATCGAACCGGTCAGCATGGCCGCCGCGTCGGACAGGATGTCGCCGAACATATTGCCGGTCACGATCACGTCGAACTTCTTCGGCGCGCGCACCAGCTGCATGGCGGCGTTGTCCACGTACATATGGTCCAGCGCCACGTCCGGGTATTCCTTGTGCACGTCGGTGACGATGTCTTTCCAGAACTGGAAAGTCTCCAGCACATTGGCCTTGTCCACGGAGGTCAGGCGCTTGCCGCGCTTCTGCGCTGCCTGGAAAGCCACATGGGCGATGCGGCGGATCTCGCCTTCCGCATAGCGCATGGTGTCGAAGCCTTCGCGCTGGCCTTTGAACGGACCATCCGCGCACTCGCGCACGCCGCGCGGCTGGCCGAAGTAGATGTCGCCGGTCAGTTCGCGCACGATCAGAATATCCAGGCCGGACACCACTTCCGGCTTCAGCGTCGAAGCGCCCGCCAGTTCCGGATACAGGATGGCCGGACGCAGATTGCCGAACAGGCCCAGATTCTTGCGCAGGCCCAGAATAGCCTGCTCAGGACGCAGCGGACGGTCCAGCGTATCGTACTTCCAGTCGCCCACGGCGCCGAACAGCACGGCGTCGGCGGCTTTCGCCAATGCCAGTGTGGCTTCCGGCAGCGGATGGCCGCTGGCCTCGTAGCCAGCGCCGCCCACCGGCGCGGTTTCCATTTCAAACTTCTCGTCGAGCGCATTCAGGACCTTTACGGCCTGGGTGACGATTTCCGGGCCGATGCCATCGCCCGGCAAAATTGCGATTTTCATGTTCTTGTATCGAGGTTAAATGACGTTGGCCAGCCAGGGCTGGTTCGCCAGATGACGCTCTTCGTAGGCGCGGATAGCGTCGGCGTGACGCAGGGTCAGGCCGATATCGTCGAGTCCATTCATCAGGCAGTATTTGCGGAAGGCGTCGATCTCGAAGGGGTAAGAGACACTACCATTGCTGGTCACCACACGCTGGTTTTCAAGGTCCACTACCAGGCGGTAACCCGGGAAAGCCTTGACTTCATTGAACAGATGGTCGATCTGCGCTTCGGTCAGCACGACAGGGAGAATGCCGTTCTTGAAGCAGTTATTGTAAAAGATGTCCGCATAGCTTGGCGCGAGGATAGCGCGGAAGCCGAACTGATCGAGCGCCCACGGCGCGTGTTCGCGCGAGGAGCCGCAGCCGAAATTCTTACGGGTCAGGAGAATCGAAGCGCCCTGGTAGCGCGGCTGGTTCAGCACGAAGTCCGGATTCAGCGGACGCTTGCTGTTGTCCATGCCCGGTTCGCCGTGGTCAAGGTAGCGCCACTCGTCGAACAGGTTGGGGCCAAAGCCGGTGCGGTGGATGGACTTCAGGAACTGCTTCGGAATGATGGCGTCGGTATCGACGTTGGCACGGTCAAGCGGTGCTACCAAACCTTCATAGATCTCTTCTCAATGCCCGGTGCGCGCCGCGGGGCGCGCAATCCGGGCGTTCTTAGTGCCCACCCGCGCTGGTGACGACCTGCCCAGCTTTCTGAACGTCACGGCCGATGCCGGAAATGGTGTTGCAGCCGGTCAGAGCCAGGGTTGCGATAATCAGAGCGATGATGGTTTTCATTTTGGATATTCCCTAGTTTTATTTAGCGCATTGCGCGCACGTCGACGAAATGGCCGGCGATACCGGCTGCCGCTGCCATGGCGGGGGACACCAGATGGGTGCGGCCGCCCTGGCCCTGACGGCCTTCGAAATTACGGTTGGAGGTGGAGGCGCAACGCTCGCCCGGTTCCAGGCGGTCGGCATTCATGGCCAGGCACATCGAACAGCCAGGTTCGCGCCATTCAAAGCCGGCGGCCTTGAAGATCGCGTCCAGGCCTTCTCGTTCAGCCTGCTCTTTCACCAGGCCGGAACCCGGCACCACCAGCGCCAGCTTCACGTTCGAAGCGCGCTGCTTGCCGCGCACAACGGCGGCTGCGGCGCGCAGATCCTCGATGCGCGAGTTGGTGCAGGAACCGATGAAGACTTTGTCGATACGGATGTCTTCCATCGGGGTATTCGGATTCAGGCCCATATAGACCAGCGCCTTTTCCATGGCGTCGCGCTTGACCGGATCTTTTTCCTTATCCGGATCGGGCACGCGGCCATCGATGGACGTCACCTGCTCGGGCGAAGTGCCCCAGGTAACTTGCGGGCGGATCTCGGCGGCATTCAGCATCACCACCAGGTCGAACTTGGCGCCCGGGTCGGATTGCAGGGTGCGCCAGTAAGCCACGGCGTGATCCCAGTGCGGACCGGCCGGCGAGAACGGACGGCCTTTGACGTAGTCGATAGTGGTCTGGTCGACCGCCACCATGCCGGCGCGTGCGCCCGCTTCGATGGCCATATTACAGACGGTCATGCGGCCTTCCATCGACAGCGAACGGATGGTGGAGCCGCCGAATTCGATGGCGTAGCCGGTGCCGCCCGCGGTGCCGATCTTGCCGATCACGGCCAGCACGATGTCCTTGGCCGTCACGCCCGGCGGCAGCGCGCCGTCGACCTGCACCAGCATGGACTTCGATTTTTTGGCCAGCAGGCATTGCGTCGCCAGCACGTGCTCCACTTCGGAGGTGCCGATGCCGTGTGCCAGCGCGCCGAATGCGCCGTGGGTCGAAGTATGCGAATCGCCGCACACCACGGTCATGCCAGGCAGGGTCGCGCCCTGCTCCGGGCCGATGACGTGCACGATGCCCTGGCGCTTGTCGTTCATATTGAAGTAGGTCAGGCCGTAGGACTTGGTGTTCTTGTCCAGGGTTTCGACCTGCAGCCGCGAGACTGGATCTTCAATACCGTGCGAGCGGTCGGTGGTCGGCACATTGTGGTCGGCCACCGCCAGGTTGGCGGAGACGCGCCACGGGTCGCGCCCAGCGTCGCGCAGGCCGTCAAATGCCTGCGGGCTGGTGACTTCGTGTACCAGATGGCGATCGATGTAAAGGAGTGCGGTGCCATCTTCCTCGGTCCGCACGACGTGGGATTCCCAGAGTTTGTCGTAAAGCGTTTTCATGCTGCAGCCTGATTAGGTGATCCTATTTGATTATGCCATATTTTGTGCAATGCAAAACCAAGCCCGGTTTCCGCCTCGTGAGCGCGTGCCTGAATGGCACCCAAGTCTTAAACCTGGTGGCTGCCACGTCGTGGCAGCCACCTGCTTTCGGTTCCCGAATATGAAAAAAGCCCGCGACCCTTTTGTAAGGGTTGCAGGCTCCTGGTATTTCTTGTGCGGTGTTTTAAGCCGCCATTCGTACACTGCTCCTGCAACCATCCATCAGGAAGGATAGGCCAACTACTAGCACTAGTTCGCCTTCCGCCGAGCGGGCGGTGCCGGTAATGCCGTCAACGGTCAGCGCGGTCATCGGTTTGATCACCAGATCGGCAGTACCGTCCACGGCTTCCACGGCCAGGATATAAGGTTGCGGTGCGTTGATGACGATGCCCACGCGCTCCGAGCACAGCTCGTAGCCCAGCGCACCAGCCAGCGTGCGTACCGGCAGTGGACGGCCCTGGTCTTTCAGCACCGGGGCGCCGCCCACTTCCATGAATACTTCCGGCAGTTCGACCACGCGCTCGACCACCGCCATCGGCAGCGCCAGCAGTGCGCCRGAGGTGGACACCAGCATGGTCGGCACGATCGACAGTTCGATCGGCAGGCGGATGGCGAACTTGGTGCCCTTGCCCAGCGCCGATTCGATGTGGATCGCACCACGGTTCTTTTCCACGGCGGTCTTCACCACATCCATGCCGACGCCGCGGCCGGACACGGAGGACGCCACTTCCTTGGTCGAGAAGCCCGGCAGGAACACCAGCTGGTAGCATTCGTCGTCCGACAGGTTGGCGCTTGGGGAAATCAGGCCCTTCTCGCCGGCCTTGCGCTTCAGCGCGACCGGGTCCATGCCCTTGCCGTCGTCCTGCAGCACGATCATGACGGAGTTGGCCTCCTGCCATGCTTTCAGCGAGATGTATGCCTTGGCCGGCTTGCCCTTGGCGACGCGCTCGTCCGGTGCTTCCACGCCGTGGTCCAGCGCGTTACGCAGCATGTGCACCAGCGGATCGTACAGGCTGTCCACCACCACGCGGTCCACTTCGGTTTCCGCGCCTTCGATGGTCAGTTCAACTTCCTTGCCCAGATCCTTTGCCAGTTCACGTACCAGTCGCGGGAACTTCTGGAACAGGCGGCCGACCGGCTGCATACGCGTCGCCAGCGTGGCGCGCTGCAGTTCGGTGGAGTAGCGCGAGGCGCGTTCCAGGGTTTCAGTCAGGGCCGACATCAGCGATGCCGCCTGGCCTTCAAACTTGAACTGTTGCAGGCGTTCCAGCAGCACGGCTGCCTGGTTGGCGGCCTGCACGGATTCGCCGGCCACTTCCAGCAGCGCGTCCAGCTTGACGGCGTCGATACGAATGGATTCTTCTTTGGCCGGCGCCGAGGTCGGACGCTCGGCCGGAGCGGAGCGTGCTTCGACAGCGGCGGCGCGGCCTTCGCTGGCTTCCGCTGGCGCGGCAGCGGCAGCAGGCGCTGCTGCTTCGCCGCCGGCAGGACGGGTGTAAGAGCCAGGCGGCATCACGGCTTCATACATGCCTTCCCAGTCCAGGCCATCGGCCGACGCCGCGGCAGCAGCAGGTGCGGCAGCGGCGGCGCTTGCCGCAGGCGCAGCAGCGGCCGGGGCGGCGGCAGGCGCCGGAGCAGCTTTTGCGGCAGGCTTGGCCGAGGTTTTTTTGCCTTCGATGGCGTCCTTCAGAATCGCTTCCAGATCGCCCGGCATGGCGCCCAGGCTTTCCGGCGCGGCGCCATTATTCAGTTCTGCCAGCTGGTCTGCCACGAAGCCGGATGCTTGCAGTGCGGCTTCGATCGACAGCGGCGTGACCGGCGCGGCGCCGGTGCGCAGCGCGTCGAACAGGTTTTCGGTCAGGTGGCAGGCGGAAACCAGCGCACCCAGATTCATGAAGCCTGCGCCACCCTTGATGGTATGGAAGGAGCGGAAAACGGCGTTCAGTGTTTCTTTATTGTCGGGGTCACGTTCGAGGCGCAGCAGGTGCTCTTCCACGTTAACGGCCAAGTCCATCGCCTCGACAACGAACTCCTTGAGCATATCGTCCATTAGAATCCCAGATCAGCAAGCAGGTCGTCCACACTGTCCTGAGTCAGGGCCACCGTCGGAGCGGACGGACCGGACATCAGCGACACCTCTTTCTGCGCGATCTTCTCGCGCACCTCAACCGGGGCATTGTCTTTCAGCAGCTGGGCCAGCTCCTGCTCGACCGTCTTGGTGATGACGACGACTTTTTTGATCAGTTGACCGGTAATATCCTGGAAATCCTGGGCCATCATGATTTCCAGCAGACGGGCCTTCTCGGCTTCGGTCGCTTCCGACACCGCCTGCGCGAAGGCACGCGAATCGCCTGCCAGAGTCTTAAATTCATCGATACTGAGCTTGCCTGCGAACAGGTCGGCCCAGCGGTCTTCCATTTCCTTGGACTTCTTCGACAGCACGTCCTGGGCAGGCATGCCATCGTCCAGCGTATTCAGCACTTTGTTGGCGGCCTGCTCGGTCAGGGTCGCCACGTATTCCAGGCGGTCCTGGGCATCCACGATCTGGGTGGAAGCCTCGGTCAGAGCCTTGTCGTAACCCAGTTCGCGCAGCGAGTCGTGCAGCAGGCGGACGATGCCGCCCAGACGCTCAAACATCGGGTTATCGCTACCAGCGCCGGCATGCTCGCCAGCTTCAGCCTCTGCTGCAGGCGCAGCGGCAACTGGTGCAGGCRCAGCGGCCGCAGCAGGTTCAGCGGTACGGCTGGCCGAGATTTCATCGAACAGATTTTCCAGATCGTCTTCTGCGGAAGCGGCGGCAGGTGCCGGAGCGGCGGCTGCCGGAGCCGGTGGCGCACTGTTCCGCTGCGCGGATACTTCCTCGAATAATGCGTCGAAATCATCAGCGGCGTCGGTCATAATCCCTGCTTCTCCATATCAAAAATGTTGCTGCCGTATCTTTGCCGGCGTATTACTGATGATGCCCGGCAATATTAACGCACTTACGCGAGTGTAGCAGGGGGGCGGCCCTCAGTTCAATCTCTCCCTTTGCATTCCCAGTCACTGAATGCAGATTGTTGTATTTGGGCGCTCTCTGAAAATGACGAATTTGCAGCTTGTTTGCGTCCAAACATGATGTTTCTTGATAAATATCAAGTCTTTACAAGCAAACAATAAGCGAAAACAGGGCTACAATGAGTGTAGGATCCCCATAAAGGAGGCTTGTATGTACCGGAAAATCCTGATTACGACCGACGGTTCGGCAGTTTCCGCCAAAACCGCCTGTGCCGGAACAAATTTCGCACAGCAGATGGGCGCCGAAGTCCTTGCACTGTTTGTGGCGCCGGAGTACCAGTACCCAATTTATGTGGAAATCATCCCGCCCAGCTACCCCAGTGAAGAGGAATACCGGGCGGCGATGCAGCGGGCCGGGAACGAGCACGTGCAGCCTATCCTGGAATCCTGCGCCAAGAAAAGCGTGCGGGCGGAAGGGATGACGGCCTTTGCGGAAAGCGCGGCGCTGAAAATCGTGGACGTGGCCGAGAAGAATGGCTGCGACCTGATCTTCATGGGCTCGCATGGCCGCAGCGGCTGGGGCCAGTTGCTTTTGGGCAGCGTGACCAATAAAGTGCTGTCGCACTCGAAGATCCCGGTGCTGGTACACCGTTTGATCAAAGACCCGACGCCGATTGAATAAGACAAGTAGCGCCGGCACGCTCAAGCGTGTCCTCAATGTTAACTAATACTTACAATTATTAAAATAACCATGATTCGAATTGTCATTGCCGACGACCACACCATCATGCGCGAGGGCCTGAAGCGCATTCTTGACGGGGCACCGGACATTGACATCGTCGGCGAAGCCATCGACGGCTTCGAAGTACTGGGCCACGTGCGCAAGGGCGGCTTCGATCTGCTGCTGCTCGACTTGTCCATGCCGGGCCGCAGCGGCGTCGACCTGATCCGCCAGATCAAGAGCGAGGCGCCCAAGATCGCCATTCTCATCCTCACCATGCACGAGGAAGAACAATATGCCGTGCGCGCCATCCGCGCCGGCGCCCAAGGCTATCTGACCAAGGAAAGTGCGGGTACCCAGCTGGTGGGCGCGATCCGCAAAGTGGCGTCGGGCCGCCCCTATATCAGTACCGAAGTGGCGGAACAGCTGGCCCTGAACATCATGCAGCCCAGCGAGACACTGCTGCACAAGCAGCTGTCGGACCGCGAATTCGAAGTCTTCTCCTTGCTGGTGGGTGGCAAATCCATCACAGAAATCGCCAACGGCCTGCACCTGAGCGTGAAAACCGTGAGCACGCACAAGACCCGCATCATGCAAAAAATGGGGATGGCGTCGCTGTCGGAAATGGTGCAGTACGCTGTCGCGCACAAACTGCTGTCTCCGTTTAAGACCTAAGCGAGCTGTCTCTGAAAATTCGGAATATTCCTACAGCCCTACGCGCCCTCCTACGCCCATATTCAGCGCTTTGCTGATATGAAAGCAAAACCTCTGTTGGCATACTGAAATCATCACGCTTGAGTTGCCGGACGTTCACACGCTTACCGGCAACATAAAAACCCGCAAGCGACCTGTCCAGAAT
>NZ_JBFRDW010000103.1:0-12200 GCF_052113985.1 Pseudoduganella sp. RAF53_2
TTTCGGGCGCGGGCGACCGCCGTGATGAAGACATCCGCGAGCAGACTCAGATTCTCGGCAAGTCCTTCGACTCCGTGATCCTATACCAGGACGCCTGCCAGCGCGGCCGCGCTGACGGTGAAGTGGTAGGCCTGCTGCGCCAGGGACTGGAAGGTGCAACGCGCACCAGGCAGATCGACCAGATCACGGGTGAATTCATCGCCATCGACACCGCGATGGACCGTCTGAAAGAGGGCGACCTGTGCCTGATCCTGGTCGACCAGGTCGAGGAATCACTCAACCACATCGCCAAGCGCATCGCCGCCGGCTAAACAAAAAGCCCGCTCCGGCGGGCTTTTTTATTTGGGCCGGATCTGATCCGCTTAGGCGGCGAGGATGGCTTCGGGGAGTTGGATGAGGCGGGCTGTTTCGCCGTCGACGAATTGGGGCGCGAAGACGCGCGATTCGGGGGCGCCGGTGGCTTCGGATTCGATCAGCGTGCACAGCAGGTCGGCTGCCGAGAGTGCCATCTTCTGGATCGGCTGCCGCAAGGTGGTCAGTTTGTAGCTGGCCCACGAGGCCGGCTCCACCGCGTCGAAGCCGACGATGGACATGCGTCCGGGCACATCAATCCCCAGCTCATGCCGCGCGCAATCCAGCGCGCCGATGGCCATGATGTCGTTGCAGCAGATGATCGCGTCCGGCGCCTTGCCGAGGCGCGTTATCAGCTCGCGCAAGCCGCGCGCGCCGCTGCTGTAATCGAATTGCCCAGTGACGATGGCTGGTTCGGGCAAGCCGAATTCGGCCAGATAATCGCTGGCGCCGCGCAGGCGTTCGCGTCCAACGGAAGAATCGACCGGCCCTGCGATGATGCCGAACTGGCGGTGTCCCGTCCCGGCAAGGCGCGAGGCGAGCATGCGTCCGCCTTCGTACTGGTCGCACACCACGCTGTTCACGCCGCCTTCACGCTGGTTGCGGTTGAAGACCACCACCGGCATGCGCCGCCGTGCGAATTCTGCAATCTGCGCTTCGGTGAGGCGCGCCGCTGCGACCACGCCATCCACCTGATACTGCCACACGTCAGCCAGGATATGTTCGACATCGGATTCCTGCTGCATGGTGAACAGCAGCACGCGCTTGCCGCGCCGGCTCAGTTGCTGGCTCAGTTCAGCGAGCGCTTCCGGGTAGTAGAGATTGGCAACATTGGAAATAATGACAGCCACTATATTCGAGCGGCGCGTGATCAGGCTGCGCGCGGCGGCATTCGGAATATAGTCCAGCCCTTCGGCGGCCTTCATCACGCGGGCATAGGTCTCCGGCGAAACGCTGGCGCCCGGCTTGAAGCAGCGGGAGACGGCAGACTGCGACACGCCAGCCAGCAGCGCGACGTCATACGACGTAACGCGGCGGCCTTCCTGAAGAATGGCCGCTTTGTGTTCCGCTGCATCGAGTGCTGGTGAGGGTTTCGTCTTCCGCATTCCTGCCTTTCCGGCATGTTGTCTGTAATAAATATGTTTTTCTGAGAATAAGACATAACTTGTCGCATGGCAATTAAATTCCCGGTTTTCGGCGGCGAACTGTCGCGTCGGTGCTAAAATACCGCCCCTTCAGCATTAAGGACCGTAATCCATGGCGAACGCTTGCGGTGTCGACTTCGGCACATCCAATTCCACCGTGGGCTGGGTACGTCCCGGCGAGTCCCTCATGCTGCCGCTGGAGGATGGCAAAGTGACGCTGCCTTCCGTGGTCTTCTTCAACGTCGATGACGACGAGGTCACCTACGGCCGCGCCGCGTTGGCCGAATATCTGGCGGGCTATGAGGGCCGCTTGATGCGCTCCCTGAAAAGCCTGCTGGGTACCAGCCTGATGGAGGGACAGACTGAAGTCGGCGGACGCGCGCTGCCGTTCAAAATGCTGCTGTCCCAGTTCATCGGTGAACTGAAGCACCGCGCGGAGCATGCGGCGGGCCGCAAGTTCGAATCCGTGGTGATGGGCCGTCCGGTGCATTTCATCGACGACGACAAAGCCGCCGATCAACTGGCGGAAGATACGCTGGCCGGAATTGCGCGTAGCGTCGGTTTCCGCAATATCGCTTTCCAGTACGAGCCGATTGCCGCGGCATTCGATTACGAGTCGCAGATCGATCGCGAAGAACTGGTGCTGATTGCCGACATCGGCGGTGGTACGTCGGACTTCTCGCTGGTGCGCCTGTCGCCGGAACGCGCCAGGCACGAAGAGCGCTTGCAGGATATTCTCGCCACCGGCGGTGTGCACATCGGCGGTACGGACTTCGATAAATACTTGAGCCTTGCGGCGGTAATGCCGCTGCTTGGCTACGGCTCGCAGCTGCTGAGCGGCGCCGAGATCCCGTCCAGCTACTATTTCAATCTCGCGACCTGGCACACCATCAATCTGGCCTACACCAAGAAGATGCAGGCGCAATTGAATGAGCTGGTGCGCGATTCGCGCGAGCAGGACAAGCTGATGCGCCTGCAGAATCTGGTCGAAGAGCGCGCTGGCCACTGGCTGGCGATCAAGGTTGAGGAAGGCAAGATCGCCTTGTCCGATGCCGACACCGTCAAGCTGGATCTGGAGCGCCTGCATCCCGCCGTCACGCTGGAGCTACAGCGCGAAACGTTCAACGGCGCCATCAATCACCTGGTCGGTTCGGTCGAGCAGACGGTGCAAAAGCTGCTGTCCGATGCGGGTTTGCACGCGGACCAGATCGACACCGTCTTCTTCACCGGTGGTTCCAGCGGCGTGCGTCTGCTGCGCGAACGCATCGCGGCCCTGGTGCCGGGCGCGCGCAAGGTGGAAGGCGATCTGTTTGGCAGTATCGGCGCGGGCCTCGCGCTGGACGCCGTACGCAAATTCGGTTGAGGAGACGAGCGTGCTGTCCAGACCTGTCGTCATGCTTGACTTTGAAACCACCGGCCTGTCGCCAGCGATGGGCGACCGTATCACCGAAGTCGCGGCGCTGCGCATTGAAGGCGGCCGCATCACCGAGCGCTTTGTATCGCTGGTGAATTGCGGCGTGCGCATTCCATCCTTCATCACCGGACTCACTGGCATCACGCAGCAGATGGTGGACAGCGCACCGTCTGCCAGCGAAGTAGTGCCGCAGCTGCTGGACTTTATCGGCAGCGATCCGCTGTCCGCGCATAACGCCAGTTTCGATGAGAAGTTCTTGCGCGCGGAAGCGGAACGCGTAGGGCGCGCGCCCGCGCACGTCGGCACCATCTGTTCGCTCAAGCTGGCGCGCCGCGTCTTCCCTGAACTGGGCAGCTACAAGCTGGGTCAGCTCAGCGGACGCCTGGGCATCAGCTTCCGCAGCGCGGCTCACCGCGCCGAGGCTGACGCGGAGGTGACCGCGGAAGTGCTGCTGCATATCGGACGTCACATCGCATCGACGTATGGCATTGTTGAGGTGACACCGGAGTTGCTGGCCGGCGTGAACAAGCAAGCCGCCGCGAAGGTGCCTGCCTGGTTGCAGAAACAATGCGCAACACAGGCAACCTTGTGACAAATGTAAAAACATGCTTACAATAGCGGGATGAAGTTTCGCCGCAACATCGTTCACGTCTTAGTCGCGCTTCTGCTGGTTCTGTCCCAGCAGCTGGGGGCTATTCACGCGGTGTCGCACATTTCCGGCTATCTGCACCACGGTTCGACTGAGCAGGCGCAGGACAGCGATGATTCGCGCACTTCGCGCGGCGGCATTGCCCTCGATCAGAATTGCGGACAGTGTCTTGCTTTCGCCCAGCTGGCGACCGCGCTTGATACCCCTTCCTTTACTTTCCCGGCCATGGAGCACAAAGCTCCCGTGGCCATCGTCGCCGACGCCGCTCCCGCCTGTGAGCGTACCGTCTGCGTCTTCCGTTCCCGCGCGCCACCTCAAGCCTGACAGCTGCATCACGTAATTCCGCGTTTGCCGGACAGCGTTTGCTCGTCCGAAAGCGCAGCCTGTCTATTTCCTATTGCTTGAGGTATTTGAATGAAAATCCAACGCACGCTGCTGGCCAGCGCCGTTCTCTCCGCTATTTCCACGCTCGCTTACGCCGATGACGGCGCGGCCGATGCCGATGTTCAGAAGGTTGTCGTAACGGCCAGCCCATTCCGCACCAACGAAGGCGATCAGATTCTCGCACCGGCCAAAGTGCTGGCCGGCGATGAGCTGCGCGACAAGGTCGGCAACTCGCTGGGCGAGACGCTGTCGAATGAGCTGGGCGTTTCCTCGTCCGCCTTTGGCGCCGGCGCATCGCGCCCCATCATCCGCGGCATGGAAGGCTCGCGCGTGAAGATGCTGGAGAACGGCATGGCGGTGTCGGACGTGTCCGGCCTGTCGAACGACCACGCGGTGGCGGCTGAAGGCACGGTGGCGCACCAGATTGAAATCCTGCGCGGTCCGGCGGCACTGCTGTATGGCTCCGGCGCGATTGGTGGCCTGGTCAATGTGGTCAATGAGCGCATTCCGACCAATCTCGAACCGAAGCCTACCGGCCAGATCGAAACCCGCTACAGCACGGTCGATGAAGGCCGCAGCGTGAATGGCACGGTCGATGGCACCGCAGGCAAATTCGCACTGCATGCCGATGGCAGCATCCGCTACACCAGCGATTACGAGATTCCCGGCTACCGCATCGCCAATGATCCGGCTTCGGGCAGCGGCCGCCTGCCGCACTCCGAAACGCGCGAGAAGACTGCGGGCCTGGGCACTTCCTATGTTGACGACTGGGGTTATGCCGGCGTGTCCGTCAGCACGCTGAAGAACCTGTACGGCATTCCGACCGAAGAAGGTTCAAAGATCGACCAGAAGCAGAACCGCTATGACTTCGACAGCCTGGTCAAGTCGCCATTCGCCGGCTTCGATTCCGTGCGCGTAAAAGCGGGCTACACCGACTATAAGCACACCGAACTGGAGACGGACGGCACGCCTGCCACCAGGTTCACCAACCGTTCGCTGGAGTCGCGCGTTGAGCTGGCGCATAAGGAAGTGCTGGGTTGGCACGGCACGTTCGGTGCGCAGACAGAGAACAACCATTTCTCCGCCCTGAGCGTTGACGGCGGTCCCGATACCGTGCCGACCACGCATTCGACATCGTATGCGGGCTTTATCGTTGAAGAGAAGGACTTCGGTCCTGTGCGCGTCAACGCGGGCCTGCGTTTTGAAAACGTGAAGCGCACGCCGGTCAACAATATCGAGCGCTCGTTTGACCTGAATTCCGGTTCGGTGGGCGCGATGTGGAAGTTCATGCCCGGCTATGCCGTCGGCGCGACCTTCTCGCACGCTGAGCGCGCACCGGCAACGGAAGAACTGTATTCCGGCGGCCCGCACGATGCGACCATCACCTTCGACATCGGCAATCCGAATCTGCGCAAGGAATCCTCGAACAATGTCGAACTGGATCTGCAAAAGAACACCGGGCTGATTCAATGGAAGCTCAACGTCTTCCAGAACAAGGTGCATGACTTCATCTATGGCCATATCACCGATGTGATGCTGGATGATGAAGGCAATCCGGGCGGCGACTTCCGCCAGCGTTTGTTCGAGCAAGCCAATGCCACCGTGCGCGGCGCGGAAGGCGAGGTGGAGTACAACCCGCACGGCATGGGCTGGAACGGCCGCGTGTTTGCGGACAACTCGCACGGCTCGCTGGACCAGGGCGGCAGCCTGCCGCTGCAACCAGCGACCCGCGTCGGCGCCAGCGTTGGCTATCGCACTGCCGTGTGGCGTGCGGGTATGTCGCTCACGCACGCGCAGTCGCAGGACCGCCTGGCTGTTTGGGAAACCACGCCGACGCCTTCGTATAACAAGCTCGATGCCAACTTCAGCTACACCCAGAAGTTTGCCAACTATGATCTGACGTACTATCTGATCGGCAAGAACTTGCTGAACGAAGAGATTCGCGTATCGACTTCGCTGCTGAAGGATGTGTCGCCACTGGCTGGCCGCGGTGTTTCTTTCGGTGTGAGAGCCAAGTTCTGATCCACGTTTGACGCCGCGCAAAGGCTGCCGGAGCTTCAAAATTAAACTTTAGATAACGTTTTGTTGGTTGTTTAAAGGGAGGCAGCCATGAGTGCGTATTCGTGGTTCCTGGAAGCAGCGGAACGCGGCGATCCCTACGCCCAGTTCAACCTGGCCCTGTGTTTCAAGCGGGGCCAGGCTGTCGCGAAGGACGAGCGCAAGGCCTTTACGTGGATGCGCCGCTCGGCCCATCAGGGCATCGCTTTCGCGCAAAACCACCTCGGTGCGATGTACTACAACGGTTGTGGCACCCGCCGCAACGACGCCGAGGCAGTCCACTGGTTCCGCCGTGCCGCGCGCCAGGGTGAAGCCTCTGCGCAGCAGAATCTTGGGCAGATGTACCGCAAGGGCCGCGGCGTGCCCCAGAACGACGAAATCGCCGCCAACTGGTTCAGCTGCTCGGCTGAGCAGGGGGTGCCCAGTGCCCAGTCCTTGCTGGGCGAATCCTATCTCAATGGCACCGGCGTGGTGCGCAATGTGCAGCTGGCGGCGGCGTGGCTGCGCAAGGCGGCTGTGCAGGGCGAGGTGGCGGCCCAATATCTGCTTGGGACGATGTACGCGAGCGGCACCGGCGTGCAGCGTGATCCTTCGCAAGCGCTGACGTGGTATCGGCTGGCGGCGGAGCAGGGTGCACCTAACGCCCAATTCAGCGTGGGCGTGCTGTACGCCAATGGCGATGGCGTGCCGAAGGATGAAGCCGCAGCCGTCGCCTGGTACCGCAGCGCCGCCGAACAAGGCGACGCCAGCGCCCAGAACAATCTCGGCGTCATGTACGCCAACGGCCAGGGCGTGAACCAGGACGACGCCGAAGCGGTGCGCTGGTATCGTAAAGCGGCCGAGCAGGGCCATCCGCTGGCCCAATACAACCTGGGCGGCATGTACGGCAGCGGCCGCGGCGTCCGCCGCGACCCTGTCCGCTCCCGCATGTGGCTCGCCCGCTCCGCCGAGTCCAGCGACGAGCGTTCCCGTAGCTGAAGGCGCTCCCGGCAGTTGGAACGATGACTAAATCGTTGCCAGTCAGTCCATTCCATGGCAGCATTGCGAAATGTCTTTTCGTCTACTTTTATTGCTTGCGGTTGCGTCGGGTGTGGTGAGTGCTGCGCCGGTGGATTGTGGCGCGGTGCTGGTGGCCAGCCGAGCTGAGCAGGTGAAGGTGCCTGACTGGCAGGCAGGCCGTCGCGTGAAGGGGCATGAGCGGCTGTATTTTCATTCCGCGCCGGACAGCGCCTGCCGCCAGCGTGAGCTATTTGTGGTGCCGGGCGATGCGCTGACGGCGTTCTACGAATACGGCACCTTCACTGAAGTCGTGTACACGCACCCGAAAACGGGGCGCGAATCGCATGGCTGGGTCGAAACCGGCCGGCTGGAGGAAACGATGGCCGGCCGCAGCGCCGGGCGCTAGCGTGCGTTGTGCGGTTCGCGGCGGCGGTCCAGGAACAGGCTGTTGCCGTGGATTTTCTTGGCCTGCTTCTTTGCTTCGGCCGCGCAGGTGGCGATCTGATGATGCGAGTAGAACTGATGCGGCTCGACCTTGATTGCGCCCAGTGACAGGCTCATCAGCGAATAAAACACTTTCTTGCCCTGGCGGTCTTCGCTGATATAGCCGCCGCGTTCCTGATCCTCCAGGCTGTAAAACTCGCCGATGCCGGCGCCGAACTCGTCCAGCACGGCGCGGCTGCGCTCTTCCCAGTCTTCGCTCTGGAACAGGATCATGAAATCGTCGCCGCCGATGTGGCCTACGAAATCGCGGTTGGGATCGCAATGGCGGGTCAGGATGCGTCCGGTCAGCTGGATCACATCGTCGCCGCGGCGGTAGCCGTACACATCGTTGAAGGGCTTGAAGTGGTCCAGGTCCACGTAGCAGACCCAGAAGCGCGTACCGCTTTCCAGTAAGCGGTCGATGTGTTCGTTGATCGGCACATTACCCGGCAGCTGGGTCAGCGGATTGGCGTAGCGCGCCGCGTTGATCTGCATCTGCGTGATTTCGCGCATCAGATCGTGGCCGGTGCCCATGCCCAGATAGCGGCCTTGCTCGGTGATGATGAAGCCGTTGAACAGGTGGTGGGCGTCGGACTCGGCCATCAGGCAGGACAGATCCTGCAGGCTGGTGTCCTTGTCGGCGATGATCGGCTTGCTGTCCATGAACAGGGTGCAGGGCTTCTTGCCATACAGCTCGCGCTGGTAAGGACGCGCGAAGTGGTCGATCATTTCGAAGCGCGACACCAGGCCCATTGGCTTATCGCGATCCACCACGGGAATAATGAGCAGCTTCGGATCGGCGAGGAAAATCTCGTAGACTTCATTATTGTTCATGCTTGGCGGAACAGCGTCCACCTGGTGCAGCAGCTTCTGGATGCTGGCGGCGTTCTTGGCCTGGCGCTGCGGATAGACCGCGACGCCATTACGCGCCAAAGCCTTCACCACTTCGGCAGGCGCAGCTTTGGCAGGTGCGGCGTGGGGGCGTCCCAGGTGATAGCCCTGCGCAAAAGCCACGCCCAGGTCGCGCAGCACCAGCAGCTCGGCCTGCTTTTCGATGCCCTCGGCGATGACCAGGGTGTTGGATTTGTCCGCAATCTCCTGAATGGAGCGCACAAACTGCAGCTTTACCGGATCGGCATTGATGCCCTGGATGAAGTGCATGTCGACCTTCACGTATTCCGGGCGCAGCTCGGACCACAGGCGCAGACTGGAGAAGCCTTCGCCCAGATCATCAATCGCAATCTTGAAGCCCATTTTGCGGTAGTGCAGCACCGCCTCGCGCATCAGCTCGTAGTCGTAGGTCGGCTGGTTTTCGGTCAGCTCGATGATGACGTTGGCCGGATTGATGCCGATTTCTTCGATGTAGCCCAAAGTTTCGCCGCTGCTGCCATCCTGCAGCACCAGGCTTTCCGGGCTGACGTTGAGGAACAGCTTGCCTGGTAGCTTCAGCTCGGCAAAGCGCTCCAGCACCACGCGGCGGCACAGATATTCGACTTCACGCGCCAGATTGTTGGCACGGGCGGCGCGGAACAGATTGATCGGCGCGTGCAGCGGGCTGTCGGACGGGCCGCGGATCAGGCCTTCGTAAGCGATGATGTCGCCCGTCTTCATGTCCACGATAGGCTGGAAGAGGGCGGTCAGCTGGCGGCGGGCGATAATGTCCAGCAAATGCTGGCCCAGCTGCTCATCCGGTGTAGGTCGCAGATAGCTCACGTTGGACGGAAGAAGGGCAGAGGGCGGGGTCATGGCGCAGAATGTTAATTTCTGAATGTGACAACTTAATGACTTGCAGCAAGAGAATTTCCCTGCCTTAGCCGCGCGCGGGGCGCTACAATAGGGAAATCCTTTACCAGATGGAAATCCCGATGCCGAAATTGTTACACGTTGCTGCGATGGCAATTTTCTGTGGCGTGAGCGCTGCTGCCAGCGCAAACATCGTGGTCCAGGTGACCGATGCCGCAGGCAAGCCAGTGCAGGATGCCGTGGTCTATGCGGAAGCCGATGGCGGCGCGGCGCTGCCCGCCACTCATAAGCCGGGCGAAATCAGCCAGAAGGGCCTGAAATTCATTCCGCTGGTAACCGTGGTTCAGACTGGCAGCAAGATCTACTTCCCGAATAACGACAAGGTGCGCCACCACATTTACTCTTTCTCGCCGGCGCACAAATTCGACCAGAAACTGTATAGCGGCACGACTGCCGATCCGCAGACTTTCGACAAGCCAGGCACGGTGGTCCTGGGCTGCAATATCCACGACAAGATGGTCGCTTATGTGCGCGTTGTCGATACGCCGTACTTCGCCAAGACCGATGAAAGCGGTTCGGCCACGGTCGATGCACCAGCAGGCAGATACGTGCTGAAAGCCTGGCATCCCGACATTACCGGCGGACACCCGCTGGAGCAGCAAGTGGCTGTGAAAGCCGACGGCGCATCCAGTGCCAACTTCAAAATCACCCTTAAACCGCCCGTGCGTGACGCGGATACAACGAGCAACTATTGAGAGTGCCCATGCGCTTCCGTAGCCTTGAGAGCCGGATTGTTACGCTGTTCCTTGTACTGCTGGTGGTAGTGCAGGTGGTGGGCCTGCTGGTCATCCAGCGCGGCATCAACACCAATGCGCGCAATTCGATCAGTGCCGAACTGGGTAACGGCGCCAAGGTGTTCACGCGCCTGATGGACCAGAATGCGCAAAGCCTGCGCTTCGGTGCGCGCCTGCTGACGCGCGATGCGGGTCTGCTGGCAGCCATCGGCAATACGGATGAAAGCGACCGCGCGACCATTGTGTCGGCGCTGGCCAATCATGGCCGCCGCATCAAGGCATCGCTGTCGATGCTGGTCAGCGGGGAGCGCAAGATCGTGGCGTCGACCAACGATGCGCAATCCGCAGCGCTGGAAAAAATGGTGCTCGGCCTGCTGGATAAGGCGGAACAGGACGAAGGCGCCAGCGGCATCGCCATGGTGGACCAGCGTCCCTACCAGGTGGTGGTGATTCCGGTGAAGGCACCGATCACGATCGGCTGGGTCGTCATGGCCTTCCCGATCGATGAACGCCTGGCGCGCGAGATGCACGAGATCACTTCGCTGCAGACGACCATCCTGACCATGGACCAGAAAGGTGGCTGGCTGCCGGTGGCGTCGACGCTGCCGCCTGCCAGCGTGGCCGATGTGACGCGCCAGATGGCGGGCGCCAACGGCGACAGCTTCGACCTGGATATTGGCGGCGACAAATTCCGGGTACGATTGCTGCCGATCGGCGAAGACAACGGCCAGCGCGCCGTGGTCGTGCTGGGCCGCTCGATCGATGAAGCGACCGCCGAATACGCGCGTCTGGAGCGCTGGCTGATTGCGCTGACGATCGCCGGGCTGGTGGTATCCGCCGTGGCGAGCGTGCTGACCGCGAAGCGCATTGCGCAGCCGCTGACCGAATTGGCCGACACCGCCAAAAAGCTGGAGAAGGGCGATTACAAGGCGCAGATTGAAGTGAAGCGCGAGGACGAAATCGGCGACCTGGCCACGGCCTTCAACAGCATGCGTGACGGTATCGCCAAGCGCGAGCAGGAGATTCGCCGTCTCGCATACTGGGACACGCTGACCAATCTGCCGAACCGCGCGCAATTCCTGCTGTTGCTGAACGACTCCATCGCGGCGGCCCGCAAGCGCGGCGAATCGCTGTACGTGCTGATGATGGACCTGGACCGTTTCAAGCACGTGAACGACGTCATGGGCCACAGCTTCGGCGATGCCTTGCTGAAGCAGGTGGCAGGCCGCCTGCTGCATCAACTGGCCAACCGCCGCCACACTGCGGCGCAAGTGGCGCGACTCGGTGGGGACGAATTCGCGGTGCTGCTGCCGGGCGCGGAACTGGATCATGCCATCGTCATTGCCTCCGAAATCCTGACCGCGCTGGAAACGCCGCTGTCGCTGGACGAGCAGATGGTGGACATCGGCGCCGGCATTGGTATTGCAGGCTTCCCTGATCACGGCAAGGATGGCGAAACGCTGCTAAGCATGGCCGAGGTGGCGATGTACGCCGCCAAGCAGCGCCACGATGGTGCAGTCGTGTACAGCGCGGATATCGACAAGGGCAGTGAACAAAGCCTGTCGCTGATGACGGAACTGCGCCATGCAGTCGAACGTAACGAGTTCCGCCTGTTCGTGCAGCCCAAGATCGCGCTTGGCAACGGCCACGTGGTGGGCGCGGAAGCGCTGGTGCGCTGGGCGCATCCCGAACGCGGCAACGTTTTCCCCGACCAGTTCATTCCGTTCGCGGAGCAGACCGGCTTCATTCGCGTGCTTACTCAGTGGGTGCTGGAGCGTTCGGCGGAGCTGTGCCACGAACTGGCGATGAAGGGCATCCACCTCAAGATTTCGGTGAATCTGTCCACCCGCGACCTGCTGGACCAGGAACTGCCCTTCAAGTTCGCAGGCATCTTCGCGCGCCATCAGGTGTCGCCGGGCTCCTTCTGCCTGGAGATCACGGAAAGCGCGATCATGGACGATCCGGTGCGCGCGCAGCAAACGCTGGAGCGCCTGCACGCCATGGGCTGCGATTTGTCGATTGACGATTTCGGTACCGGATATTCTTCGCTGGCTTATCTGAAGCGCCTGCCGGTCGATGAACTCAAGATCGACAAGAGCTTCGTGCTGAATATGGTGGAAGACGTGGGCGATGCCAAGATCGTGCGCTCCACCATCGACCTTGGCCACAATATGGGCCTG